>NZGS01000044.1 GCA_002690995.1 Rhodospirillaceae bacterium | reverse complement strand
TTGGAATAGCGTTAACGTGACAATTGGGCTCCCTATCGTTCGTACATCTCCAGACCATGGCACTGCTCTCAATCTTGCGGGATCAGGTGATGCAAATGCGGATAGTATGATCACAGCCATAAAACTTGCCCATAAAATTCAGAAGAATAGATTGGCCAGTTTAGGTTTTGGATGACCTCATGAGTGAACTAGGTCAAAAAATTCTTGGAATGCAGCCGCTTAATACAGTTATCAGAGAACACCAACTTTTCCCAAGGCGCTCTCTTGGTCAAAACTTCATATTTGACATTAACCTTACTCGAAAAATCGCGCGATCAGCAAAACCCTTAGATTCTGGTACTGTTATAGAAATTGGAGCCGGGCCTGGGGGATTAACGCGTGCTCTTTTAATAGAAGGGGCGTCTCAAGTAATCGCAGTAGAGAAAGACAAAAGAGCCATACAAATTCTGAGAGAACTTGAACAAATAGCAAAACCACGATTAAAAGTCGTTTGCGCTGATGCCCTAGAATTATCACTGGTCGAATTGGGTAAAGAACCGATACAGGTCGTTGCAAATCTTCCTTTTAATATAGCAACAAACTTAATTTTTAAGTGGTTAGAGAGCACTCCGCCTCTTTCTGCGATAACTATAATGATACAAAAAGAAGTCGCCAACCGATTGTGTGCGCAACCAGGTAGCTCTGCATATGGTAGACTTACCTTAATGGTAAATTTACTTGCCGAGACGGAGTTTTTATTTGATGTACCGGCTAATGCTTTTGTACCTAGACCAAAAGTCGTCAGTTCAATGGTGCAAGTATTACCGCGAAAGAAACCTTTATTCAAAACTAACAAATCTGCCCTGCAAAAGGTGCTCACAACTGCATTCAATCAACGAAGGAAAATGTTGCGCAGCAGCTTTAAAATGTTTGGGGGCGGCAAACTACTTGAAAAAGCCGGTATAAACCCAGAGGAGCGGCCAGAAAATCTTACACTTGAAGCTTTCTGCACATTGGCCAATTTAATAGAAACAAATCGCTTTTAACGTCCATCACGCAGTTGTTTGACAAAATGTATAAGGCCTATTTGCCGCCCCCTTTTAAGTCTTTCCGCATGTAAAATTGATCTAACACGCTTAACACTTTCAGAGAGATCTGAATTAATGATTATGTAGTCATATTCTGGGTAATGGCTTATCTCATCCATTGCTTTTGCCATCCTTTTATCTACGACGTGTGCAGGGTCTTGAGCCCGTTTTTTCAGTCGATGCTCTAACTCGCGAGTTGACGGCGGCAAAATAAATACTCTTACTAAGTCTGCTTCTAGATGTTCTCCTAATTGCTGGGTACCCTGCCAATCGATATCAAAAAGAACATCTTGACCTTTATCAAGTGAAGCTTCTACTTGAGCTCTTGGTGTGCCATAGTAATAGTCAAAAACTTTTGCATATTCCAACAGCGCACTCGTTTTTATAAGTTTGTCAAATTGGGTGCCATCTATAAAACTGTAATCTACACCGTGCACTTCACCTGGTCTGCGCGGCCGCGTCGTCGCAGATATGGACATTTTTAAATTTTCTTCCAGCGACAGTAATTCTCTACAGATACTTGTCTTACCAGCACCTGACGGCGATGAAAGTACCAACATGAGGCCGCGACGATTTATTTCCGCCATTTTTGTTTTTATTCCCTACCACGAAAATCTAAATATTTTAAGCCGTTATCAGATTACAATAAAAAAACACAGATCTAATTTATATAATCCACGTGTTTCTATACTTAAGCACTAAGACAAGTTGACTTGCGCCAAAATTCCACTAACGCCCTATATATAGCATGCATATCGAAAGTGGGCACCACATATCCCAAAAAAACGAGTGGATCGAAAAGAGAACTTAGATTACGCCCAGAAAATTTCTCACAATAACTTGCGCCTTTTTTATTTAAACGCCCTTTTACTTTTCTATAAGGCCTAAAGTCTATCGCGAATCTCACGCCATTTTAAAACATTTTGATTGTGTTCTTTAAGAGTTTTTGAAAAAAAATGTCCTCCCAATCCATTAGCAACAAAATAAAAAAAATCGGTACTAGCAGGTGATAAGGCAGCTATAATAGAGGCCTTCCCAGGATTACATATTGGCGTTGGCGGTAGGCCATTTATTTTGTAAGTATTATGAGCGGTCTGCCGATTAAGATCTTTGTGCGTTAGGCGCTTTTTGTTTGCAAGTGTTGACACGCCGTATCTTACAGTGGGATCAGCCTGCAACTTCATTTTCTTATTTAATCGATTAATAAAAACACTAGCTATGATGTCTCGTTCGCTATCCAATACCGCCTCTTTTTCAATAATAGATGCTAACGTTATTACATCCTCTTTTGACTTTAAGGGTAAATTTATTCGACGTTTTTCCGACTCATTTTCAATAAAAAGGATCATTTCTTTTTGCATCCGTAAAAGGATACTATTTCTCGTATCACCAAACTCATAATTATAGGTCTCAGGTAAAACTGTACCTTCCGGTACTTTTACAGAGACCTGCCCGATCAAGCCTTCTGTCTGATACAACTTTCTAATCACCTCAAGAGAAGTTAGGCCTTCGGGTATGGTTAATTGTCTGAGTATGATGTTACCACTGGATAACTTTTCAAGCACTGCGTTTGGACTAGAATGCGCCTCAAAAAAATATTCTCCGGCACGCAAGTTTTTAGATTTACCCAATAATTTAGCGGCTACCTTAAATACAAAAGGTTGGTTTAGGATCCCTCTTTGGGTTAAAATATTGGTTATATGCGATAACCCAGTTCCGCTTGGAATGACAACCGTTACATTTGATTTCAACGGCCCTGATGAAAAGTGCGTGTTTAGTCCCCAGCACGCAAATAACATTGTAGCGGCTATAAATACGGAAAACCCAAACAGTGATAACTTCACAGTTTAAAGCCTTATTTATTATAATTTTCTAAACACCAACGAAGCGTTAGTGCCACCAAACCCAAACGAATTAGATAAAACCGCATCCGTTTTCTTCTCTTGTGCAACATGAGGAACTAAATTTACGTCCTCACAACCTTCAGATGGATTATTCAAGTTCAATGTTGGAGGAACTACATTATCTCGCATAGCTAGCAAAGAAAAAATAGCTTCGACACTTCCAGCGGCCCCAAGTAAATGTCCAATAGAAGACTTAGTTGAGGACATAGAAACGCCGCTAATATCCGTTCCGAAAAGTCTGCGCACAGCATTCAACTCTATCATATCGCCCAGAGGAGTAGACGTTCCATGGGCATTTATATAATCAATATCGGCACAGGAAAGATTCGAACGTTCTAAGGCATTCTTCATAGCTCGAAATGCTCCGTCGCCATTTTCTGCAGGAGCAGTTATATGGTGTGCATCACCAGATAGACCGTATCCGACTAACTCGCCGTAAATTTGAGCCCCTCTTCTTTTTGCGTGCTCCAATTCTTCAACAACCACGATGCCAGCACCTTCTCCCATAACAAAACCGTCTCTATCTTTGTCCCAAGGCCTAGACGCCTCCGTTGGTGTCTCGTTGAAATTGGTAGACAAGGCTCTCGCTGCAGCAAAACCCGCAAAACCAAGCCGATTTACGGCCGCCTCGGCGCCCCCTGCAACCATAACATCAGCATCACCCAACATCACTAACCGAGCGGCATCGCCAATAGCATGCGCGCCTGTCGAACACGCTGTGACTACAGAATGATTGGGTCCTTTAAAACCAAATTTTATTGAGACGTGCCCAGACACTAAGTTAATGAGAGCTGCTGGAATAAAAAAAGGTGAAATACGCCGTGGACCAGCCTCCTTTAATTTGATGCTATTATCGTAGATCTGCTCAAGGCCACCAATTCCAGACCCAATGATGACGCCGGTCTTTGCTTGCTCTTCCTCAGTCTTCGGTGCCCACCCTGAGTCGTTAACTGCTTGGGTAGCAGCAACGAGGCCTAGAAGGATAAACCTATCTATTTTTCGTTGTTCCTTTGGTTCCAGCCAATCGTCGGGTCGGAATGAGTTTTGGTCATCTTCACTCTGGCTTATAGTACCGGCTATTTTTGCTGGGAGGTCGGTGACGTCAAAGTTTTGCACCGGCTTTATACCCGATTCGCCTAGCAATAGATTACCCCATGAAGCGTTAGCGTTGGCACCTAGTGGGGTAACTAAACCAATACCTGTGATAACTACGCGTCTCAAAGTTCGCACCTAAAAATATATTATTTAAGCCAGGGCAACTTCTTCGTTTCTTCGAACGTTAGGAAGCCTCTTCAATAAACGTTATTGCGTCCTTGACGGTCACAATTTTTTCGGCCGCATCATCCGGGATTTCAACACCAAATTCTTCTTCGAATGCCATCACCAGTTCTACATTATCGAGGCTATCTGCCCCTAAATCATCTATGAAACTAGCCGTATCTGACACCTTATCTGCTTCAATACCTAAGTGCTCAACAACAATAGCCTTCACTTTTTCGGCAACATCACTCATTACAAAAATCCTCGGTTTACCAATTAAAAATAAATCAGAGTAAATTATCTGACCGTTTTGATGGTCTTCGCAGACCTATTCCTAAGTTTTCAAAATGCCAAACAAAGTTTGCATCGGCGGAATAACATATTTGTTCATAATATTCTAGATCCTTAATCGTATATCACAATATTTGTACAAGGGTATAGTTTTAAGACCATTAAGGCATAGCCATACCGCCATTAACGTTCAAGGTAGTCCCAGTGACATAACTGGCCTCCAAAGACGCCAAATAAACAACTGCAGCAGCAACGTCTTCCGCCTCTCCCAGACGGCCTATGGGAACACTCGCTTGCAATCGAGTTATTTGCTCCTCAGATAGATCTTCTGTCATAGGTGTTTTTATAAACCCCGGTGCTATGTTATTTACTGTTATTCCACGACTTGCTACTTCAAGCGCAAGTGCTTTTGAAAAACCAATCATACCAGCTTTTGCCGCCGCATAATTTGTTTGGCCAGCATTTCCTGTTATGCCCACAACAGACGAGATGCCTATTACCCTGCCCCACTTTCTTTTCATCATGCCGCGAATAATTTTTCGAGTCAGGTGAAATCCTGAGATCAAATTTAAATTGATTACATCCATAAGATCTTGATCACTCAGTCTAACAAGCAAGCTATCTCGCGTGATACCAGCGTTATTAACGAGTATATCGATCCCATTATCGCTGATCTTCTCAGCTGCTTCTGCCAGACAACCGATGCTATTAGTATCCGCTAGGTCACCCTGTAACACATGAACTTTGTTGCCGAGTTCCGCGGCTAGTTTTTCTAGTTCACTCGACCTCGTACCATTAATTATCAATTCTGCTCCCTGATTATGGAGTGCCCTTGCCACAGCACTGCCAATTCCCCCTGAAGCGCCGGTTACAAGAGCTGACTTTCCTTTTAAATTAAAAACCATCTTTAAATCCAATCATCTTAAGATTTTTAAAAGTTCCTCAATGGCGTTCGGGCTTTCGACAGGAATAGTTTGCACGTCCTTATCTATTCTTTTATTAAGGCCGGTCAGCACCTTACCAGCTCCTAACTCGACAAACGACGTAATTCCATTTTTGATCATCCATTCTATAGATTCCCGCCATCTTACCATACACGTGACCTGCTGGACTAAGGAACTGCGAATATCATCTGGATCACCCGAAATTTTAGTCGCAGAAACATTGGTAACGATAGGCACTTTAGGCGGGAGAATTTTAATAGCATTAAGGGCTACTAGCATTTTCTCTGCGGCCGGTTCCATCAAACTACAGTGAAAAGGGGCGCTCACTGGTAATAATACTGCACGCCGTATTCCCTTTGCCTTTGCTATCTCTATTGATTGTTCTACTGTTTTGAGATCACCACTCAAAACTATTTGACCCGGCGCATTGTCATTTGCAATGTCACACACCCCATTTTCAGAGGCTAAAACGGCTACTTCTTTTGCTACGTCTAATTCTGCTCCCAAAAGCGCAGCCATACCACCGGTGCCAACTGGTACAGCATTTTGCATAGACTCCCCTCTCAATTTCAGTAATTTAGCAGCATCAGCAATACTAAAAGAACCTGCCGCCGTTAAAGCTGAATATTCACCTAAGGAATGTCCTGCCAAAAAACTAACCATGTTTTGTATGTTATGATTACTTATATTTTCAATAACACGCACTATAGCCAAACTTACAGCCATTAACGCGGGCTGAGCGTTACTTGTTAATCTCAGTTCAGATTCGGGACCGTCTTTGATAACTTTAAACAAGTCTTGCCCGAGCGCCTCGTCAACTTCATCGAAAACCTCTTTCGCCGCGTCATATTTATCAGCTAATGCAACGCCCATACCTACATATTGCGAACCTTGGCCAGGAAAAATTATTGCAGAACACGGTTTATTCAAGATCATTTTTTTGTTCCATTTTAATATAAAAAAGTATTTGTAGTATGTTTAGCTTACGTGGGCTATCTTCATTTCACGCAATTCAAAATGAATAGTATTAAAGCTTGGTTTGCATCGTAAGGAAATACGGTTCTTGCACAATGCAATAAAATCTGTATATTCCGCTGTCATCGAACTGGTCTTTTACAACTGTATGCAGTTTTCCTGATCAGTAACTCCTTGCTGTTGAGAGACGGCTAAGGGCCTTGTATTAGTGTCCATATATCCATAAGGAGAAAAACATGGCTATCTATGAGTGCGTGTACATCGCACGACAGGAACTAACGGCGGCTCAGGCAGAGCAGCTCTCTAAAGACCTCACAAAAATAGTCTCGTCTAACAGCGGAGAGATCAAAAGACAAGAATACTGGGGTTTAAGAAACCTTGCATATAAAATTCGGAAAAATCGCAAAGGCCACTACACTATGTTTCATATCGAAGCACCCGCTAGTACGGTAGAGGAGTTAGAGAGAAACATGCGTTTAAATGAAGACATATTGAGATATCTAACATTGAAAATTGATAAACTACCAGAGGGCCCCTCCATGATGATGACTGCCCGCTCAGATCGGCCGAGGCGCACGGATCGTTACGAAGACAACGTTCCTGTTAAAGATCCATACGGCGGCAATCCCCAAACTAATGGGGAAGTGTCTCCCGAGCGCACCTCTTCTAATTAAATAAGTAACTCTTTTTTTGGAACCCTCATTATGACAACCCTATCCATTTCACGTCCGGCAGTAAGGCGCCCCCTTACCAAACGAAAAAAATCCTGCCCATTTGCCAGTAAAAACGCACCCAGCATTGACTACAAAGATGTAAAGCTACTGCAACGATTTATTTCGGAACGGGGAAAAATCGTACCAAGTAGAATTACCGCGGTATCTGCAAAAAAACAACGCGAGCTTTCTCAAGCAATTAAACGTGCACGGTTTCTAGCACTGCTACCCTATCTGTTGACTTAAGTAACCAGCATTCTGCGTATCACTAATTGGTTTGGTTTAGAATGAAGAAGCCAGGAATTCTTGAAGCAGCAGCCCTTCTGACCACCATATTTTTTTTTGGTGCTATGGAGGGTGGCTCGTTTTTCGCGTTTGTCTTTTTATATTTAGCCCCGTTACCACTTTTTATCTTGGGTTTAAAAAAAGATAACACCTGGTGCGGGTTAGTTGGTGCGGTTGCCGCGGTATCGCTTTTTTTCATTACTACGCCGCAAATGTCGATAATGTATTTGCTAGCCATTGCAGCTCCAACAACGTTTTTTTGCGAAAAAGCAACTTCAAGGGCGGGCCCTTCACTGAAAGGGTGGTATTCTCTCAGTAAACTTTCTCTCCTTTTAATCGCGCCTCCAACATTTTGTTTTGTTTTGTTGACTGCGTATTTTTGGCTTTATGGGCAAGGGTTGGGTTTTGTATTAATTGAGAAAACAAACGAAATATTTGACCTTTATATTACTGCCTTAAAAGGTCAAGGACAGAATATTAACCCGTCGCTTTCTAAGCAACTAGACGGTGTTAAAAAATCTTTTGCCGATACAGCCCCAGCTCTTATTTCGATTTTTTGGATGTCTTTAATAGTTTTAAACGGTCTAATAGCACATTCTGTCCTTAAAAAATCAAACCGAAATCAAAGACCATCG
>NZGS01000043.1 GCA_002690995.1 Rhodospirillaceae bacterium | reverse complement strand
TTAGATTTAAATCAATGGGAAAAATACGAAGATCAGTTTCCAAATACGTTTGTTACGATGTACCAATTTTGGTGTCAGGATATGTCTTAGCCTTAACTAGCTTGAATCGGAGTTAAATGTTTTCAGCCTCTATTGTCTTTCTGTCCCATTTAACGAGAACGCTAGCCCCGCCATCTGGCCGGTTTTTAAAAAAAAGTTGAGCGTGGGTCCTGCCGAGTAGTGTTTTCGAAATAAATATACCAAGGCCCATATGATCTTTTTCGCGACTTCTGGTAGATAAGTAAGGCTCGCCCAATCTATCCAAAAGGGTCAAGGGGAAGCCTGGTCCATCATCATCGATCTCCACTGAGACGTTAGCGGCATCCCATGAAATTGTAATTTCCACCGTATTTCTAGCAAATTGAATCGCATTTTGGACTAGCGTACTAAGACCGTGTAAAAGTTCGGGGCTCCTGGTCACGTTAGGTTCCAAGGCTTGATCTTTGTGATTGTCCAAATTCCGTAATGTGGGATACTTTTCAATGGTGACGCTTATATCATTTTGTTGGTGTGGCATTGCCGCCAGCTCAGCGATTACACTTATTGGCACTTCAGCAAAAGGATTATCATCAGCGTTTTTGGGGCTATGGGACAGGCTTGCTAGAATATCTCTACACCGATCACTCTCACTTTGTAGCAGCTTGATATCTTGGTACATATCACTGTCTGCCGGGATGTCTCGTCCCAATTCTGAAGCTATAACCGCTATTGTACTTAACGGGCTTCCCAATTGATGCGCCGCTGCTGCCGCTAGTCCTCCCAAGGCTGAAAGTTGTTGTTCGCGAGAAAGTGCTATCTGAGTTGCAGCAAGAGCATCAGAGATCATTCGCGCCTCATTTGTTACTCTCCAAGTGTAGGCCGTGGTAAACAAAATAGCGATTATTAATGCCGTTCCAATGCCATAGATATATAATTTAGGTAATTCTAGCCCTTGGTTTTGCCATGGCAATGGAAGATGAAAAAAAATCAATAAAACAGCTGATATAAGCGTAATAACGGATAATAAAATTGTGGCCCGTAACGACAAGATTGTAGCAGAAACAGTTACGGGTGCTATTAAAAGTAGGACAAATGGATTTTCCATTCCGCCAGTAGCATAAAGAAGCGAGGCCGTTTGAATGATGTCAAAACCCAATGATGCAGTGGCCCATTTTTCACCTAACCTTGTGGTTTCTGAGGTAAAGAATTGGAATAACAAATTTAATAGTATTGAAGCGGAAATGATACCAAAACAGATTAAGAGAGACAGCTGAAACTTCAAAGCAAAGGCTACTATTAAAATGGCTGTTAGTTGTCCTAAGATCGCTACCCAGCGGATAGTTATTAGCGTCCGAGCATTTACCGCTCCCATCGGTACGTTTGTGTTACTTGCATAATAATTTTTAGTATTTGTTATCAAACTCGCTCTCCTATAAAGCATTAGAGCATGGTGGTTTTAGAACTTCAGAGTTTAATTTCTTAAAAAAAATGTTATACCCACTTTTAATTTATGATCTTTGGTTGAAGGTTATTCGAATGAAATATACAACGTTAAAAAAAAAGGGGCATGTGTTCTTTCAAAAAGTCGCCGTTTTTGATTTTTGTCTATAAGGTTGATCATGAAACAAGTCCCCGTTGCCCTGCTGAAAAAATAAATGCGAAAATTTGCTATAGAAGTTAACTCTCTTATTAAGAATTTTGGTAGCACCATTGCTGTCGATGATATCAGTTTCAATGTTGAAGAAGGTACTATAACAGCTTTGCTTGGTGGAAATGGTGCGGGTAAAACAACAATAATTTCGATGCTTATGGGATTACTCATTCCCACAAGTGGTAACATAAAGATCCTAGGAAAAGATATAATTACGGACCGTTATAGCATCCTGCCAAAGACAAACTTTTCCTCGCCCTACGTTGATTTGCCAAATAGATTAACTGTTCAAGAAAACTTAAATGTTTATGCCAACTTATATTCTGCCAACGATGTAAAAAAGCAAATTGCTTCATTATCGGAGAGATTAAATATCAAAAGCCTTCTAAATAGAAAAACAGGACAATTATCCGCGGGACAAAAGACGCGAGTGGCGCTTGCAAAAGCATTAATTAATGACCCACAGTTGTTATTTCTTGATGAGCCGACAGCCTCTTTAGACCCAGACACGGCTGATTGGATTAGAAGTTACCTGCAAGAATATGCGGCACAAAAAAAGGCAACTATTCTCTTGGCCTCTCATCACATGGGAGAAGTAGAACGGCTAAGCAATAATGTTTTTATGCTCCAAGAGGGGAAAATAGTTGATTCAGGAACACCCAAGGAATTAGTGAAAAAATATGGCAGGAGCAATATGGAGGAGGTATTTCTAGATGTTGCTCGAGGTCGTCAAATTGACAATATAGTAGAAAATTGAAACATGATGAACAATTTTAACCTGTCAGGCCGCCGGATAAATGCGCTTGTCTTGCGCCATTACTACTTAATCAGGGGCTCTATCCCACGTATTTTGGAAATGGCTTATTGGCCAACGGTCCAGATGGTTATTTGGGGTTTTGTTACGCAGTTTTTTATTGGTCACTCAAGTTGGTTGGCTAGCGCTGCAGGGGTTTTGATCGGCGCGGTACTTCTCTGGGATTTATTGTTTAGAAGTCAAATTGGTTTTTCCATGTGTTTTCTGGAAGAAATGTGGTCTCGGAATTTAGGGCATCTTTTCGTTAGTCCACTTAGGCCTCATGAATTCATAATTTCAATGATGGTTGTGAGCTGTCTGAGGGGGTTTTTTGGATTGCTACCTTCTTGGGTTTTGGCGTTTGTCTTCTTCGAGTTTTCAATTTTTTCTTATGGCTTGGGGATAGTGGCTTTTTTCTCATGTTTGATGGTGATGGGTTGGGCATTAGGAATGATTGTCGTAGCATTAGTCCTCCGTTTTGGTCTTGGAGCGGAAAGTCTCGCTTGGGTGGCAATTTTTGCTTTCGCTCCCATAAGTGCTGTATACTATCCTGTTGAAACTCTACCTGCTTGGCTGCAAATTATAGCCTGGTGTACTCCCTCAGCTTATGTTTTTGAGGGTATGCGCTCGGTTCTTATTGATAATAATTTCCGATACGATCTCCTTCTCGGCGCCATATTAGTAAATATAATTTACTTATTTGCCGGAATTTTCGTTTTCTCTTTTTCTTTTTTAGGAGCGCGTAAACAAGGAAAATTGCTTCAAACAGGCGAGTAGTTATCAGTTACTCTTTTAACTATGCAATATTTCTTGATTAAGCACCTCAATTTCAAACGCTTTGAGCACGGTGGTTGTTACTAATAATGAGAAGGCTTGAAGCATTAAAAAAACGGTCTCGCAAGAACAAAACAACTATGTGATAAGGAGGCTCGACAGAATGTTGAGATTTTGACGAAACCTTCTCATTAATGTCTAAATGATTTTACGGCCACTCTCTTAGAATTAATAAGATCTCTAAAATTTACTCAATAGGTGGGGTTTAGGATGACAATCAGTCTTGGTCTCATGATGTTCCCCGCGCTTATGATACTCATATTTATAGGCTTTCCTATAGCATTTTCACTCTTTGGTGTAGCGGTACTTTTTGGCTACATTCGTTTTGGCGATGTGCTTGTACATCAGCTCATCGCAAAAGTAGATGACGTGGCCTCGTATTATGTACTATCTGCGGTTCCATTATTCATCTTTATGGGCTGTATGCTCGAAAAGTCGGGAGTGTCTGAAAAGCTTTTTGAGGCTGTCCACTTAGTTACCCGAAAACTCCCTGGCGGGCTGGCAATTGCAACTGTCGTTCTTTGCGTCTTTTTTGCCGCGGCAAGTGGTGTAGTAGGTGCTGCTGAGTCTGTTGTTGGGTTAATGGTAATTTCGGTTATGCTGCGTTACGGTTATGATAAAGGACTTATTTCGGGGACCATTTGTGCAGGGGGTTCGCTGGGTACAATCATACCACCCTCGGTAGTGGTGGTGATTTTAAGTCCTATCGCTGGTGTGGGTGTTGGAAATTTATTTGTCGGGATTATGTTCCCGGGTTTAATTTTAGCGGGCCTTTACATTGTTTATATTCTTCTTCGATGTTCGATTTGGCCGGAAGATGGCCCAAGTGTTGATAACGGTGAGTCCTATGGTTCTATAGCCAGCCAGACGTGGGTAGTGTTTAGCTCATTGGTTCCATTGTTTGGTCTTATTTTTTCGGTTCTAGGAACCATCATGTTAGGTTGGGCAACGCCTACGGAAGCAGGTGCGATGGGTGCTATTGGCACTATTATTCTTACGATCCTTTACAGGACTTTCAGTTGGGTTTTATTGAAGGATGCCTTTCTAAAGGCGCTCCACGTAACAGCAATGATAATGACCATCCTTCTTGGAGGGACGATGTTTGCTAGCATATTTGTTGCTTTAGGTGGTTTGGGTGTTGTGCGTGACTTTTTTCAAACAGCTAATCTCTCCGTTTGGCCAACCATTCTTATCTTCATGCTAATCACATTTATAGCAGGGTTTGTTTTAGAGTTTATCTCGATAATGATCATAGTTGTTCCAGTAGCGGTAGCAGTCCTAAGAGGAATGGGCGTTGACGATGTCTGGTTTTGTATAATGTTTTTAATTGTAATCCAAACGAGTTACTTAACGCCGCCGATGGCCCCAGCAATTTTTTTCTTGCGTGGCATTAGTCCTCCCGAGATTCGCCTTGCAGATATGTATCGGGGCGTCGTTCCTTTTATTGTATTACACTTCGTATGTTTGGGATTACTAATAATATTCCCAGAGTTAGCATTGTGGTTGCCGGAAATCATGTTCGAACGTCTTCCAGGGGGCACGCCTAATTAGTTCTTCGGGTGCGTGGTAGGCAATATCTAGGTAGTGGTAGGTATCGTGCAGGCCCTGGTTCAAGCGCCCTGTACCTCCCGCCGCTGTAACGGAAACAATCTCTTGCAAAACCTTGCATAATAATTAAAGCGCCAACGTCGATGGCACCGATCCAGCAAACACCGATATAGCGTTCGTAGCTTTTTCTTCCCGATAGGGAACATTTAATGGTCTTATTCTCCAAAATCTTCTGCATGGCTTGTTTTGCTTCGTTCCCACCTTCTTCACTCAATTCGGGGGCCGAAACGCCGTTTAAGCGTATTTTGTAATTATTTACAATTATTGTGTCGCCGTCTATTGCAGAGGCGAGCCCCTCCAATGTAATTGGGTTTGCTCTGACGTAATTTATCGAAATAAAACCGAAGTATAATAGAATAAGAAATTTTTGAAAAAAGTTCCGTTTATTTGCGGGCTTTATTCGGCTTTGCATTCAATATTTTCATATTTTCTATGGACTACAAGGGTTTGCCCTACTTGCATGGCTATCGAGCAGTTATTCCAATTCGGGTCTTGGCTTTTAGTTTTAACGAGTACAGTTTTTGTTTTGGTTGCAAGAAACTCTATTTTTATTGTTTCTCTGAAAGGAACCAATACTTTTTCTTTAACCCGGTTCTGAACATCAACTTTGAAATCCTCCACGCCGTCATTTTTAACAAATATATGGTCTTTTTTTGGAGCTTTAACTTTTTCATCTTCACCAAAGCAACCAGAAAACCCAATTAACAATAGAAAAATTGCTAAGCTGTTAAAAAATTTTCTCATTCAGAACCTCCGAAGAAAATATAGCCTAGTGCTTATTGAAGATACATGCAAAGCATTTGATTTTTTATATTGACGCTAACTATCAAACTTTTTAACAGCCTATTAAAAAATCAGGCTCTCCTATCTTTTATTGGGCTTTCATCATAAGAAGGAAGGTTTGAACTTTTTAGACTATAAAGAATTAAATGCATTCAAAAATTTTGTAACTATTTCTCCACCGGCATCTTCTTGAAGGAAGTGGCCAGCATGTTCGATTTCTGCGAAAGTAGCCCTTGGTATCAATTGTGCCCAGGACCGACCCCAACTTGGTAAAAAAATGGGATCATTCGCGCCAAATATAAAATGAACGGGTTTTTGCCATGTTTTTAATAATTCGAAAGTCTTTTGCTGTTCTTCTGCCGCGCCCTCTTTTGGTTGCGCGCAAGGTATAAGCCATGGGAAGCGAAGTGCTCCAGTTTTCGATTTTTGATTGCCTATAAAGGGTGCCTCGTAAGCAGTTTCTATGAGGTCAGCGTCTTCTGGAGTTCTTGCAAGTGCCTTTCGAACTATTGCACCGCAAGGTAAATTATAACCAGTCCAACCAAGCCAGTGTCTATTAGTAGCAGCTTCTCTCCAAGCTAAAATTCCAGGTGAATACTCAAACTCTTTATGGTGTAACCATGTGTTTAGTATTACAAGATTACTAAAACGCTCCGGATTCCTCACAGCGTTTACAAGGCCAATTGGCCCGCCCCAATCTTGGACAAATAATGTTATGTCTGACAGCTCCAATTTTTCGATGAAGACAGCTAATCGATTGATGTGCGAAGCAGCTGTATACCAGTCTGGCTGGAGCACTTTATCACTTTTCCCGAAACCAATATGATCTGGCGCTATGCATCGAAACCCTGCCTTGACCAGTGGGGGAATCATTTTTCTGTATAGGTAGCTCCAGGTAGGCTCACCATGTAAAAGTAACGCTACGGGGCTGTCTCTAGGACCATCATCAATAAAATGAGTTCGAAGGCCATCAAATTCAATGTAATGTGGTGGATAGGGAAAGTCGGTAACTGCCTTGAAGGAACTGTCTGGGCTTCTAAAAATTTCCATTATTTATGGCCAATTGGTGGTAATAGAAAAAATACGCCACAACTTGCAAGTTATTAGTTCTCATACACCCGCATTAGTTTTCCAAACTTTTGCTCAAATATATCGTTTGGTTTCAGTCCTTCTGCATCTGCAGAAAATTCGGGTTTTATTCTATTAACAAAATACATAGCAAGAGATCCCTTTTTTCCTGAGTCTATTTCTCCTCTAGATTCAGTTTCAAATATCTCATTTATTTGTTGGAAAGTGGTTTGCGAGACATTGATTCGTCCCGGCTCTCCTTTTTGTTCCATAAGAGCAGCAATATTGACGGCATCTCCCCAGATGTCATAGGTAAATTTTTTCTCGCCCACCACACCGGCTATTACCGGTCCTGAGTGTATGCCAATTCGCATATCCCACCTTGGCATGCGTAATTTTTCTCGCTGTTTATTCATTTTCGCCATATGATTCTGAATATCGAGTGCAGCAAAACAAGTCGCAATTGCATGCCCTCGACACTCGCTTGGTAATCCCGCTGCACACATATAGGCGTCGCCGATTGTTTTAAGTTTCTCTACATTATGCCTCGCAACAATATTGTCAAAAGTTACAAAGTATTGGTGCAATAACTCTATTAGCGCTTTGGGTTGCATTTGTTCGGCTAACTTTGTGAACCCAGAAAAATCACTGAACATTATACTAGCGGAATTGTAAAAGCGTGGCTCAACCGCACCGTTATCCTTCAGTTCTGCAGCTATTCTCTTCGGCAGGATGTTGAGAAGCATTTCCTCGGTTTTCGCTTTTTCAGCTGCGAGTTCCTCGTGCATTTGGTCTCTGCTTTTAATTGCGTTATCCATTTCGATTACGGTACGTCTAAGCTCGAGTTGGGTAACAACCTGGTGTGACAATCGACGCATAGCCTCTTGCTGATTTAGCGTAATTTCCTTTTTTTCGAAATCGACAGTGCAAATTGTGCCAATAGCTTGGCCCGCTGGTGTGATGAGAGGCATCCCAGCATAAAAACGAATATTGGGTGCAGATTTGACTATCTCTAGATCAGAGAATCTAGCATCTTCGGAAAGGTCTGGAACTAAAAGAAGATCGTTTTGACAAATGGTTGTTGAGCATACGCTTGCATCACGAGGCATCTCCACCAGATCTTCGGGAAGTCCATACTTTGATTTGAACCATTGTCGGTCTTCATCCATGAACTGGATGAAGGAGACTGGACATTGCAAAATCTCACTCGCTAATTCCGTAATCTCGTCAAAAATGATTTCTGGGGAAGTATCCATGATATTATATTCATGAAGATTCTTTAGGCGTGCATCCTCGTCTGGAGATATAGATTTATCATTCGTCATAAAGTTACTCTGGCTGGTAGAACTCATTTGTTTTGTGTAAATTAGGAGCGTTGTCCCTTCAAACCAGTATTGTTTAGCATTTTTTTTAAATTCAATGTTAAATTTTTGTGAATTCTCGAAGGGAAATCTCTAGCGCGGATTGTGATTAATAAATTCAGCGTCATAATGTAGTTCAAAAGGTCAACAATGGGCCCATTTATGGATGAAGATAAAATAGATCTGGCAGCTCACTTTATCGCGCGAGGTCGCCTGGGACCCAGCCTAATCCCACAACCGCCAGACGATTTGATCCCTAAAAATGTGTTTGAAGGTTATGCTGTCCAAGCTGAGGTAAATAGAGTACTCAGAATAGCTAAGCTCGGGCCTGTTGTTGGTCACAAAATAGGGTGTACTACCAATGTAATGCAAAATTTCTTGGAGATAGACCATCCATGTGCGGGCGAAATATTTGATTCAACAGTATATTCGAATGAAACAGAATTATCGCTGTCCAAATTTAGTAATGTTGGTGTGGAATGCGAAATAGCTGTCCGTATAGGAAGCGACATGCTGGGCTTAAAAGGTCAATTCACACCTGAGAGTGTTAGACGCTCTGTCAATGCCATCATGGCTGGTATAGAGCTGGTTGATGATCGTTATGAGGATTATAAACAATTGAATGCGCCGACCTTAATAGCGGATAATTTTTTCAATGTTGGGGTTGTATTAGGCGAGGAGCTTAAGAACTGGCAAAATTTAAATTTGCAATCTATTTCGGGTATTCTAAAGCTTGATGGCATTGAAATTTCAAAGGGACACGGCGCAGATATTTTGGGAAATCCCTTTGAAGCGTTGGCGTGGATTGCCAGCCATCGTGCTAAATTAGGGGTGCCAATTTTAGCTGGTTCGTTTGTTATGTTAGGAAGTGTCGTCCAGACCATTTTTATAGAAAAGCCATGCCGAATAGATATTGAATTTAACGGTTTAGCACCGGTAGGCGTCATTTTCACTTAGGGTCAGCTAAGCTGATTAAAATGATTGTTTGATTCTTAAGTATTGTTATGTAGGCGGTTGGACTACTTATAACAATACGGACTAGAGCGATATCCAATTTTCCTCTCTTTTTGTCTTGCGATCAGTAGAAATATTTGTTTCTAATGACCCTGTTTGGGAAAATTTAATTATGGCTGTGACTTCAGCATGTGAAAATTTGCGCCACCCTCGATGATCTCTTTTAGGTTCCGGTATAGATCCATTGCGCAACCAACGTAATAAAGTGTCTTTGTGAACTTTTGCCTCTGCTGCCACCTCCTTGGTTGATAACGCCCCAAAATCAACTATTGCCTTAGGAGTGGCCGTGTGTTCTTTTCCGATTGGCTTAAGCACGGATCGAATTTTTACAAAGGGGTCATTTGTGGCGCCTATTTTTTCAGCTTGTTTGTAAGCTTGCTTTGCCTCTTCTAACTTTTCTAACTTTATCAGTGTATTTAGATAGCTAAGCCAAAATTGCTTTACGTTTGGGTTGGAAGCAATCGCCCGTTTAAAATAGACCAGAGCTCTTTTGCCATTTCGGGTACCAAGAGCCATCACACCTAGATTATGTAAAGCATCAGGATATGAAGGAACATTAAACAGTATATCAAAATAAATCTTCTCGGCCTCCAGCGCGCGACCATTCTTTTGAGCATTTATCGCCTTATTTAGCGCTTCGTAAATTGTTACTTCCAAGGGCTATACCTATATCTAAGCTTCAAAGAATGTGACTTCCTAAATTTACATCGTTTTTAGGCGCTGATTGAGGTTCATAAGTATACTTAGCCGATATGTAACTATATGCAAAGATTAGTTTTCACTTATCCTTCGCTTTTATTATCTTGATCAATATTTTCAAAACTTCTATGACCAACAAATCTTAAGAATGCGTTTTAATTTTCTTCAAATGAGTGACTATTGAGAATGAAAGAGCCTAGCCGCAGGACAACCAAAATGACAGCGTATTTCGTACGGGAAGTTGAAGTCCTCGATCCAGTAAGATTATGGGATAGCACAGATGTTGAAATCAATATTGATGAACCGCTGGATGTGGCGAAACGAAGACTTCAGTATAAAATCAAAAGAGGTGAATATGATTTCTCTGCGGCTGTTTATGCGAAGAAAGTTTTGGATTGCTTCGGATCCGGTAAAAGAGTCGTTCCGCAAAAGCTTGTAGATAGGTGGGTTAGCGACGTAGTATCTCCGTTGATTGAAAAAACTAAAGAGAACTTTGCGGAAAAGTTCTCCCTGGAAAAGTTGACTGAAAACCTACCAGATTGTGAAAAAAGGTCGTTTTCACAAGAAATAAATGGTTACCTGTTAAATGATCTAGAAAGGCGCGCAAAAGCCGAATCTTTACCAGAACTGCCCAAATTTGTTATGAACGCTATAGAAGAATGTGATGCGGAAAAGCAAACGTGTGAAAGTAAGCAAATTTAGGTTGACCTTTGATCTTCAAGGTAAATTGATGTTCGATCGTAGTATTAGGAGAAAAGTAAGAACTCGTGTCCCCACAATGTTGTAAAAAGTGATTGTGACTAATCTTTTTGGTTTTTAAAAGAACTGGTATTTCCCTCTTCCTGTTAATCGGTATAACATCGATATAGGGTAAGTATCCGGGTGCTAATTTGGATAATCTGTGGCTTTGTAAATGTCCCGTGCACTAGAATTTGACAATTTATTTTACTTGGATAGTAATGCCGACGTGGCTTCCGCCATAAGGTCTGACGATTTCGAAAGTGCTTTAAACCATTTCATGCTTTTTGGTGGTTTGGAATTGAGGGCTCCAAACTCAATTTTCGACCCGGTTTACTACGTTCGGAAAAACCCTGTTGTGCAAGAGGCCACCCTAGCCGGACATTTCCGCAACATTTTTGAGCATTACCAACTTTTTGGTGAACGGGAGAACCGGGCGCCTGCCATAGATTTTTGAGGGTTTTAATCCTACTCTTTATTTCGCCGAAAACCCAGATGTTAGAGCTGCGTTTGATCAGGGTCAGTTTGTATCAGCATTAGATCACTACATTAGTTTTGGTAGAGACGAGAATCGTTCAGGTACGGGTATCAGCCTTCCAGAAATAGCTTTCGAACTAACCCGTGGTAGAGACAATTTTGTGGGCACAGAAGGCGATGATCTTTTTTTTGGGATGGCTTCCTTCTTAGGAGAATTCGACAACATTGACGGTCGGGGTGGCATTGATACTCTGGAGCTTATATATACAGAAGCGGCAACCCTCCCAGATATATCTAATTTACGAAGCATTGAGCAGCTGACTATTACAGACACAGAGCATCAGACGCTTGACTTCTCCGAACTCGCGCAAATATCAAAAATTGAACTAAAGTCAGGCATCACCAAAAACGGTCGGACAATAACTGCAACTCTTGGCGATAATCAAACGCTTGCCTTAACGTCCATTAAAGATGGTGATGCAAAAGGTGCGTCGCTATCAAGTGGAGGGATAAGAATAGATCAGAGTGATGCTGTAAATCATTTACACCTATTTTTATCGGATGTTGGTGTAACATCCGGCCGAAATTTTCAACAAGTGGTGGTGGATTTGGCAGGAAAAGGTCTTTCTTCGCTTAATATAAAAAATGAAAAATCCTCCGCTATCCGTTTTGAGAATTCTGGCGGTTCACTTCAAACAATCGACTTGGAGGCCAACGCTAATATAGATTTGGGACTTATTCCCAAATCTATTACCGTGATAAATGCCTCTAGTTCGCAAGGAAACATTAAACTCTTACTTGATGAAGGAGATATGAGCTCTCGTACCGGAGGTGGAAATGATGACATCAAGGTTCTTGGCGGTACAAACAGCATATTGAGTGGAGAAGGTCATGATAGAATTATAATAACGGGTGGTAATAATGGAATAAATTCAGGGTCTGGTGCAGATCAAGTTGTATTGGCTAACGGTAACAGTGACCTGAATACGGGTTTAGGGAACGATACGGTAACACTAAATGGTGGGGTTAATACTGCAAACACGGGAAGTGGAAATGATAGAGCCTTTGTAGGAGGGGGGCAACAAACTTTAGACCTAGGCTCTGGGCAGGATACAGTTGATATTATTGGGGGTTCTAGCTCTATAAATACAGGTTCAGGTGACGATGTAGTATCCTTAAAAGAAGGTTTTAGTGACATTGACCTTGGTGAAGGGGACGATACCCTTTCTGTTACAACGTCTATTGACCTGAGCAATTATAAGATTGCTGGTGGCCTTGGCACAGATCGTATGCATGTCATACATAATGGTCTGATTTCATTTCCTGGTGTGGGAAATTTTTCCGGGATAGAAGATATTTTTGTCTCTAACTCAGTTCACCAAAGCATCGATTTCTCTGGTTTCACCGGTGCAGGTAGTATAGCTTTGTCCTCTGGGGCTACAGTTGATGGATCTACAGTCACCACCACCTTGGGAGCGGGACAAAAACTTATTCTCGAGGATATAACCGATGGTGATATAGGAGCTGCTGCGTTGTCCGATGGAGGGCTAAAAATAGCCCAAAGTGCTTCTATCACTTCCCTGGATTTAAAGTTAAACGATGTTGGGCCTAACTCTTCAATTGTAAACGAGGACCTCTTTATTGATATAGCAGGACAAGGCATCTCGACAGTCAATCTTGAATCAGAAGACATAAACTTTGTAAGTCTCTCTAATTCAGGTGGATTGTTATCAAACTTGAATGTAATAGGGTCCGGTCCCTTGGGTTTAATATTCAACAGCCCGGGTACAATTAATGCCACGTCATTCTTAGCATCGCTTACGTTCACGGGAAGTTCATCTGGTAACACAATAACATCAGCGTCAAGTAATGATACTATTACGCTCTCTGGTGGCACAAATAGGGTTGATAGCGGTTCCGGAAATGACTCGATTACACTTTCAACCGGCTCAGATACGGTTAATAGTGGATCGGGGAATGATGTGGTAGTAGCCTCCTCAG
>NZGS01000042.1 GCA_002690995.1 Rhodospirillaceae bacterium | reverse complement strand
TATTGTAGCGGCAGGTCTAGCAGAAAAATGCACCATACAACTTTCTTATGCGATTGGCGTTTCAAGACCTTTATCAGTCTACATTGACACTTACGGCACTGGTAATGTTTCGGAGGTGAAATTAAGTGACTACATTCAAACGCAAATCGATTTATCACCTAGGGGCATTAGGGAACGCCTTGAATTGAATAAGCCAATATACGCTAGAACAGCAGCCTATGGCCACTTCGGTCGAGAACCAACGCTAGATGGTGGCTTCACTTGGGAAAAGTTGGACCTAGTTCAAGAATTTCAAAGTTTCTAAATAGTCCCAATGCACGATCAAAAACTCGGGGTTTTGGGAAAACACGCAATCGATGAGAAAACGACCTTTAGGGGTCGGCGTCACGGTCGTAAATTAAGACCACAACTGGATAAGCTTTTCAAGGAGAACCTTCACGCCTTTTTGGTAGAAGAAGGACTCGAAAGTGATGAGATTGATTTAAATACCTTTTTTTCAGTAAAGCCTAAAAAATTTTGGCTAGAGATAGGTTTTGGAGGTGGGGAACATTTAGCATGGCAAGCTAAACTTCATCCACAAATAGGCATTTTAGGTTTCGAACCCTACATTAATGGTGTGGCAAGCCTGGTTAGGCATTTAGTGTCAGAGAAGCTCTCAAATGTTCGAATATTTCCAGAAGATATAAGACCATTTCTTAACAAACTACCAAATGGTTGCATAAGTAGAATATTCATTCTTTTTCCTGATCCATGGCCAAAGTCTAAGCACAGGAAACGCAGAATAATCCAATATGAAACATTATCAGAGTTTCACCGTATACTTGAGCCAGAGGGTAAACTCAGAATCGCAACTGACCACGTAGAATATCTGACTTGGATCCTCATTCATTTTGATAATTTTAATGGTTTTCAGTGGCTTGCTAAATCCCCAAAAAATTGGCGATGTCGGGTTAGTGATTGGCCACAAACTCGCTATGAACAAAAAGCCATTAGGCAAGGAAGAGAACCGGCTTTTTTAGAATACCGGAGATGTGATACGCCAACGCTTATTTTATGATGTCAATCTTATGACTTCCTAAATAGGGAAGTAACCAAGATTTTACTTGTAAAGACTGATAACCCAGTTATATTGCGTAGAGATAGAGTAGGTTTACTAAAAATGGGCGGCTAGCCCATTTTTTTATGACCAATTGGTTTACTTCTATAAGTTAGAACTTGCCTTATATTCTAGCTAGTAGTTTACGAGAAGGTACACGGCTATGCAGCCCAATCATATAACTGAGTTTTTAAAAAAACCAATCGAACAGTTGGAATACGAGTTGGTCGAGGTAAATATATCAGGGTCAAAAAATCCAACCCTACAGATAATGATAGAACGTAAAGATAGAAATAATATTTCCCTGAGGGATTGCGAAAAAGTTAGCCGCTCATTGAGCACTCTGATTGACGTGGAAGATGTTATATCGGATCAATATACGTTAGAAATTTCGTCTCCTGGTGTAGAACGAAAACTAAATAGCTTGAAAGACTATGAACGCTTTACCGGAAAAGATGCGCTCATCCAACTACGGGTTCCTATCAATAATGTTAAAAAAATCAGGTGCAATATTCGAGGCGTAACAAAAGATAAAAGAATAGAGTTTCTATGTTTGGATGATACCAACTCGGACGACCATCTGATCAATATGTCACTGCAAGATATTGAAACAGCGAAGCTATTAGCACCCTAAGGTTAATAAAACGTAATTAAAACCAGAAAAAGAAGTGAGACTGATAGTGTCTTTAGAATCATCAACCCCCAAATTAGAACTTATCCAAGTAGCTGACGTCGTCGCTCGAGAAAAGGGCATACAGCGGGATGAAGTGATCGAAGCTATGGAACAAGCCATTCAAAAAGCTGGACGTGCCAAGTATGGAAATGAGCACGATATTCAAGCGACCATAAATAGAACCTCTGGTGACATTTCTTTAGTCAGAAGAACCGAGGTAGTCGAACTGGTAGAAGATGAGATAACTCAAATAAGTTTAGAGGAGGCTCAAAAACGAGATGGTAACTTAGTAGTTGGATCTTTTATTATAGATCCACTACCTCCAATTGATTTTGGAAGAATCGCAGCCCAAACCGCAAAACAAGTTATAGTGCAAAAAGTTCGCGAAGCGGAACGGGCTCGGCAATTTGATGAATTTAAAGACAGGGTTGGAGAGATTGTAAACGGTATCGTTAAGCGGGTGGAGTTCGGTAACGTTACTCTAGATCTTGGAAGAGCTGAGGCAATAATTCGAAGGGACGAACTTCTCCCCAGGGAATCATTTAGAAACGGCGATCGAGTAAGGGGCTATATTTACGATGTACGCGAAGAACTAAGGGGGCCACAGATATTTGTTTCGAGAACGCACCCGGAATTTATGAAAGGAATGTTTAAACAAGAAGTTCCGGAAATCTACGACGGAATAATACAGATTATGGCTGTTGCAAGAGATCCAGGAAGTAGAGCAAAAATTGGAGTTTTATCCAGCGACGCCAGCATCGACCCCGTCGGCGCCTGCGTAGGTATGCGGGGAAGTCGTGTTCAAGCAGTGGTAGGCGAACTTCAGGGCGAGAAAATAGATATAATACCTTGGTCAGATGACCCTGCCACCTTTGTTGTGAACGCATTGGCACCAGCGGAGGTTAGCAAAGTCGTTTTAGATGAAGATCAAAAACGGATCGAGGTAGTTGTTCCTGATGAGCAATTAAGCTTGGCTATTGGGAGAAGAGGCCAAAATGTTCGACTTGCTTCCACTCTCAGTGGATGGGACATCGACATTCTAACAGAAGCCGAAGAATCCGAGCGACGGCAAGAAGAATTCAAAACACGTTCTACTCTTTTCATTGACTCGCTTGATATAGACGATGTTATTGCTCACTTATTAGTTGCCGAAGGTTTTGTTTCTGTTGAAGAAATTGCTGAATCGGAAATAGAAGACTTAGCCCAGATAGAAGGTTTTGATGAGGCAATTGGAGAGGAACTGCGCAATAGGGCGATTAGCTTTAGCCAAGCCCAAGAAGAAAGTTTCAATCTAAAACGCCAAGAGTTAGGGGTTGCAGATTCCCTGGCTGATTTAGACGGAATTACGCCTCGTTTGATGGTCATATTGGGAGAAAATAAAATAAAAACTCTGGACGACCTGGGTGACCTCGCGAGCGACGAACTACTAGAGCTTCTGCCTGAAGGGATTTTGGATGTCAATGCAGCTAACAAATTGATTATGTCGGCAAGAGCGCATTGGTTTGAAGCATCAGAGGAGAATAACGAGACAGAAGCCGAATCCGCTGAGGAATAGCGGCAACATTTATTGTAAAGATTTACCTTTAAATGGGCTTAGTTATAGAAAACAGTAAAACCGCTTCCCCGAAACTATTTACCTGTTTATCAACCGGTTTGAAACTAGATAGTAGGAATTTACTAAAGTTCGTATTAGCTCCTGATAATTCATTAACCCTAGACTTAATGGATAGGCTTCCAGGCGAGGGCTTTCGCATAAGCGCATCCCGAGAGGTTTTAGAAGACTTTTGCAAGAAAGATCTGTTTTCCCAGACAGCATCGTGTCAAGTCATTATACGAGAAAATTTCATAAGCTATGTCGAAACAGCACTGGTAGAACACTTCAATTCAACAATTGGTTTTTGCAGACGCGCCGGCTTTCTCATCTGGGGATTTGAAAAAGTAAGAAACGCACTTATAAAAAAAGAAGTGACGTTAAGAATCGAAGCTCTAGATGGATCTACAAGTGAAAAACGAAAACTAGACAGCATAACTATTGTTCCAGTGTTACAGTCGTTGTATGCTTATGAGCTGGCAACTTCGTTCAGACGAGAACG
Organism: Rhodospirillaceae bacterium; assembly: GCA_002690995.1. Taxonomy (GTDB): domain Bacteria; phylum Pseudomonadota; class Alphaproteobacteria; order Thalassobaculales; family Thalassobaculaceae. The sequence continues at coordinate 17,012 of NZGS01000042.1, read as the reverse complement.
GCTTGTTCATTGCGCATTGATCAAGAAGCATAACAGCGGCTTGACTGGTTTGGCATCAAGTTTAAAAGACAAGTCGTTTCGTTTGGCTAAGTTTAGGATGACGGTTTAATGTACTTAAATAGGAAGCGTTCAATAAGAGTTTTGTACAAGTAACAATCAAGTTTTTCGATTAAGGATAATATTTGCTAATGACTGAAACAGATGAAAAAGGAAAAAAGAAATTAAGTCTTTCCTCTGGTGGCACTTTATCATTAGGTAAAAAGATTGAAACGAGCCAAGTCAAGCAAAGTTTTTCACACGGAAGATCAAAAACCGTGCAGGTTGAACGCAGACGAAAACGTGCGCCAATCGCTCAAAAATCAGAGAACCAACCCTTTGACGAGAACCTAGCTTTAAAGAACCTCACTTCCGAGGAGAGAGCTGCACGGACCCGAGCTTTAAAAGAAGGACTACAACAACAAGAAAATCAATTTGATAAAGAAACAGAGACCACCCAAGTTGAGCCTGACTCGATTGCAGAAGATACAAATAGCACAGAAGAAATTAGCTTTAGTACCCCGAAAGAGATAGTAGAAAAATCTGTTGAGGGGCCAGTTCAGAATAAAAACCAACAGAGTGTAGACGAAAAAGAAAAAGCATTAGAGGAGGAACAAAAAATACTTGAAGCTGCTCGCCTGGCCGAAGAGGAAGAGGCGCGGTTAGCTAAGGCTATCTCTAATAGGCAACTGGGCCGCTCATCTGAAAAGGCGTCCGTATCGCAAAACGAAAACGATAATGAAGGATCGATAGAAGATGAGAATGAAACTTCTAAATCTACCAAGAAAAGAATAGAGAGCGGAAAGAAACTAACCGTGCCTGCCGGCAGGAGGGGCGAGCCGCGACGGCGACATTCAGGAAAGCTAACCATATCCCAAGCTTTGGATGACTCAGGAGTTGAGCGGGTAAGATCGCTAGCATCAGTCAGAAGAGCACGGGAAAAAGAAAAAAAACGGGCTCGCGAAGAGCAAGGTGAAATTCAAAAGCAAATCCGAGATGTTATTGTGCCAGATGCAATTACTGTTCAAGAATTAGCCAACCGAATGGCCGAAAGGGCTGCAGATGTCATAAAGAAGCTTATGGAGTTAGGCGTTATGGCAACAATAAACCAAGTTATAGACGCAGATACAGCTGAACTAGTGACAAGTGAATTTGGTCACAAGGTTCGTAGGGTGTCGGAATCTGATGTAGAAACCGGTTTACAAGTTGACGTAGATCCAGAGGAGAGCAAAGAGCTCCGAGCCCCAGTGGTCACAATTATGGGGCATGTCGACCACGGGAAAACCTCTCTTTTGGATGCCATGCGAAAAACAGATGTTGTAACTGGTGAAGCCGGAGGTATAACGCAACATATCGGCGCCTACCAAATCCAACTTGAGAGCAATGATAGAATCACTTTTTTAGATACACCGGGGCATGCTGCGTTTACCGAAATGCGCGCACGCGGAGCAAATGTTACCGATATCATCGTCTTAGTTGTGGCTGCTGATGATGGCATAAACGATCAAACGGTGGAGGCTATTAGACACGCTAAAGCTGCTGAGTGCCCAATTATCGTAGCAATTAACAAAATTGATCTGCCTGACGCCAACCCCTCAAAAGTCCAAACCGAACTGCTTCAGTACGAGATAGTTGTTGAGGAACTAGGTGGAGACGTAATTCAAGTACCAGTTTCCGCCAAAACGGGCGAAGGTATAGACAAGCTACAGGAAGCTATTTTGCTGCAAGCAGAAATATTGGAACTAAAAGCCAATCCAAACAGGGGTGCGGCTGGCACAATTGTAGAGTCCAAGGTGGAAAGAGGTAGAGGTAGCGTAGCAACAGTTCTCGTGCAGCACGGCACGCTACACATTGGTGATATATTTGTTGCTGGGGCCGAATGGGGACGCGTGAGAGCATTGCTTAATGATAAAGGAGAAAGAATGGATGATTGCGGCCCAAGTTTCCCTGCTGAAGTTCTTGGGTTAAACGGTTCACCCGTTGCTGGTGACGATTTTATCGTTGTTGAAAACGAAGCTCGCGCACGAGAGGTGGTTGAATATAGACAACGGGAGATACGAAACAAACAAGCATCTGCTGGTGCCAGAGGAACAGTAGAACAAATGCTAACGGCTATTGCAGCTGGTCACGCTGACGAGTTGCCTATTTTAATTAAGACCGACGTACACGGTTCACTTGAAGCTATTAGAACAAGCCTTGAACGTATCTCAAATGACACAGTTGCTGTTAGGATGTTACACGGTGCTGTCGGTGGAATAAGTGAATCCGACATCACTCTTGCGTCCGCTTCCAATGCAATTATCATAGGATTCAATGTGAGAGCTAATCCACAAGCGCGCGAACTCGCAAGAACTAGTGGTGTTGACATTAGATATTATTCGATAATTTACAATGTAATTGATGACATAAAAGCCGCCTTAACGGGTCTGCTTTCACCCGATTTGAAAGAAGAGTTCCTTGGTAATGCAGAAATTAAGGAGGTTTTCAACATAAGCAAGGTTGGAAAAATTGCAGGTTGCGTAGTCACTGAAGGCAGTATCAAAAGGGGAGCCCAAGTTCGCTTGCTTCGCGATAATGTAGTCATCCATGAAGGTTCTTTAAAAACACTCAAACACTTTAAAGAAGAAGTGAAAGATATAAGAGAAGGGTCAGAATGTGGGGCTGGCTTTGAAAATTATAATGACCTCCAAGTTGGTGATTTTATAGAATGTTTTGAAATTAAGGAAATAGCCAGAACTCTGGAGTCCGTTCAAAATGAAGCTGGGGCTTCTTAACTTTTAGGTGTATTTAACTAATGTCAGCCGCCCGATCAAAACAAGAAGACGCAAGGGATGGCATACCTAGCCAAAGGCAGTACAAGGTTGGGGAAATAATCAAGAAAGCTCTTGTAGAGACCTTGGAGAGAGTTGAAATAAGAGACCCCGCTTTGTCGGGGGCTTCCATCACAATTTCGCAAGTAGAGATAGGTCCTGATCTTAAACTAGCCCGCGTTTTCATTATGCCCTTAGGGGGCCACAACCAGGAAAAAGTACTTGAAGGGTTAGAACGAGCAACAACATTCTTAAGGAAAAACGTTGCTGAAAGAGTTGCGCTAAAATACACCCCTCGTCTGATTTTCAAAGTTGACAATGCATTTGACAGCTCTCAGCATATCGACAGACTTTTCAAATCTCCAAACTACCGTATCAATCAGCAATCTATATCTGGAAAGCTCCGTGATAAGTGAGCACCCTGAGTTAGCAAAAAATGGCTGGCTTGTGATAGATAAACCCTCCGGTTTTACATCCTTTCAGATCGTAAAAATTATTCGCAAACTTTATTCTATTAAAAAAGCAGGACATGCAGGAACACTGGATCCGTTGGCAACCGGAATTCTTCCTGTCGCACTTGGTGAAGCTACCAAAACTATCCCTTACGCAATGGACACCGATAAAACTTATCATTTTACGGTTTGTTGGGGTGACGATAGAGATACAAATGACTCAGATGGTAGTGTGATAGCTACAAGTAAGAAACGGCCCTCAGAAGATTCTATAATTAATACTCTCCAAAATTTTAAAGGCAAATTTGCACAAGTACCACCAAATTATTCTGCCGTAAAAGTCGATGGTCAAAGAGCCTATAAACTTGCACGTGAGGAGAAACCAGTACAGTTGAAACCGAGGACAGTTGAGGTAAAGAGTATCAAGCTTCTGAAAATCCTAGACCCAGATCATGCAGAGTTTTGCGCTACAACTAGCAAAGGCTTCTATGTTAGGAGCCTTGCCAGAGATTTAGGTCTAGAATTAGGGACATTTGGACATATAGTGGCCTTACGAAGGTCACAAGTTGGTACTTTTTATGAAAAAGATTCGATTTTACTGGATTCCTTGCTCGCATTAGAGCATAGTCGCGACAAATTTAAGGCACTGCTTCCTGTAGAGAGAGCGCTAGACGACATCCCGGCATTATCTCTATCTGAAAGCGGCGCAGATCGGCTCCGATGTGGTCAGTCTGTCTCAGTTACAGAGGAAGCTAGCTGGTTAGACGAGAAGCCTGAGAAGGCAAACGAACTAGCTTATGTGACTTTTAATGGTAAGTTGCTTGCAATTGTAACTCTTCAGAATAACCACCTAAAGCCGATTCGTATATTTAATCTCTAATTATCGGAGTAATTGATGTCGATAACACAACAAGAAAAAGCTGAGCTTGTAAAAAAATATGGGCGAGGAGAGAACGATACCGGTTCTACTGAGGTGCAAGTGGCCATTCTAACCACTCGCATACACAATCTTACAGAACACTTAAAAACGCACAAAAAGGATTTCCACTCAAGACGCGGACTACTCGTTATGGTTGGTCAGCGCAGGCGTCTACTAGACTATCTGAACTCGAATAGTAACGAGCGATACGCAGAATTAATAAAGAGTCTTGGATTAAGGCGCTAAGACAAGAGACGCCTACGTGGGACATATAGAGTTTATGACCGCAGTCTAGTCTTTCGTATTAAACATTAATCTAAGTTTGACGGGAAACAACATACGTGCCACCAATTTAACACTAGGAATATTAAAATTGTTGGAGCAACTTTGGACAAGCAGAACACCAAGTTGATAGCTATGCTAGATCAAATAATGCTCACATAGTTTGTGCTTAAAATAATTTTGAAGCAAGCCAGCAATGTCTGGGACCAAGTTTGAGGGATATATAATTTATGTTTGATATATATAGGAAAGAACTAAATTGGGGTGGCAAGCAGCTCATTTTAGAGACGGGAAAGATAGCTAGACAGGCTGACGGAGCAGTGTTAGCTAGCCTAGGTGAAACAACAGTATTGTGCACTGCTGTGGGAGCAAAAAGCGCTAGACCCGGTGCAGACTTTTTCCCTTTGACGGTGAACTATCAGGAAAAAACTTTTGCTGCCGGGAAAATACCAGGAGGATTCTTTAAACGAGAAGGCCGACCAACAGAAAAAGAAACTCTTGTATCCCGTCTTATTGACAGGCCTATCCGACCACTTTTTGCAAAAGGGTTTCGAAATGAAACACAAGTAGTTTGCACCGTACTTTCCCACGACATGGAAAACGACCCAGACATCGTCGCCATAGTAGGGGCCTCTGCCGCATTAACCATTTCCGGTCTCCCATTCTTAGGACCTATCAGCGGATGCCGAGTTGGATATATAGACAGCAAATACATACTCAATCCAACTCAAGAGGAAACAAAAGACTCAAAGCTTGATTTAGTTATGGCTGGAACCCGAGAGGGTGTTCTAATGGTAGAATCCGAGGCTTCTAGCTTATCCGAAGATGTGATGCTAGGTGCAGTAATGTTTGGACATGATTCAAACCAAATAGTTATTGATGCTATAATTGAGCTCGCAGAAGCCTGCGCAAAAGAGCCGCGTGCTATCGCACCGGAGGCACCAGAAGTGCAGCTCGTCAAAGACAAACTGCATGAAGCTATCGGAGAGGATCTTCAAGAAGCTTACAAAGTAGCAGACAAAGTAACCCGTCAAGAGTTAGTTACGACGGCAAAAGAAAAAGGGTTAGCGCTTCTCGAAACAGAAGATGAGTTAAACGTTGCTGGCGATGTTTTAAAGGCGATGGAGGCCGATATTGTCCGAGGTTCTATTTTGGACACCGGCAAACGGATTGATGGTCGAGATACGAAAACTGTGCGACCTATTGAATCAGAAGTTGGCGTCCTTCCGAGAGCGCATGGTTCCGCTTTGTTCACCCGAGGAGAAACACAAGCGCTTGTCGTCACAACTCTTGGTACAGGGCAAGACGAACAAATCATCGACGCCTTGGAAGGGGAGTACCGTGAAAATTTCATGCTCCACTATAACTTTCCACCATACTCTGTTGGAGAAGCTGGTCGCATGGGCGGCGCGGGGCGGCGAGAAATTGGTCACGGGAAGCTAGCTTGGAGAGCGATAAAGCCCTTGCTTCCAAGTAAGGATGACTTCCCATACACCATTCGTGTAGTTTCTGAGATAACAGAGTCTAATGGATCTTCTTCGATGGCCACAGTGTGCGGAACTTCAATGTCTATGATGGACTCAGGAGTTCCGTTAGAGCAACCATGTGCTGGGATTGCAATGGGTTTAATAAAAGAGGACGACCGTTTCGCCGTTTTATCTGACATCTTAGGTGATGAGGATCACCTCGGTGACATGGACTTTAAAGTAGCAGGGACATCTACTGGCATAACCTCCTTACAGATGGATATTAAAATAACTTCTATAACAGAAGAGATAATGAAGGTAGCATTAGAACAAGCTCGTGACGGACGGTTACATATTTTGACCGAAATGGAGAAAGCAATAGGACAGGGACGTGATACAGTTTCCGACAATGCCCCTAGAGTCACAACATTCTCAATAAATAAGGAAAAAATAAGGGATGTTATTGGACCGGGCGGAAAAGTTATCCGAGAAATTTGCGAGTCTACTGGCGCTAAAATAGACATTGATGATGATGGAACCATCAAGGTTGCAGCCGTCGACAATGAAGCAGGTCAGGCCGCTATTGATTGGGTGAAATCGATTGTGGCTGAACCAGAACTCGGTGTGATCTACACTGGGAAAGTTGTTAAAACAGTCGATTTTGGGGCGTTTGTAAACTTTTTGGGTCCAAGAGACGGGTTAGTGCACATAAGCGAACTCCTACCAGGTAGGGTTAATAAAACAACCGACGTCGTTAAAGTTGACGACGAAGTTAAGGTTAAGGTAATAGGCTTTGATGACCGAGGTAAAGTTAAACTCAGTATGAGGCTCGTCGATCAAGAGACAGGCGCTGATCTCGAGCCTGAAGAATAAAGCAACGACGGCAACAAAACTCTGTGCGCGCGCCACTCTGGAAAAGTTTTTAGCACAATACAATGGAGCAGTGTTTAAATCTCCCTAGACTCATTGCTCACCGAGGGGCTAAGAACAGAGCCCCTGAAAATACCTTGGCTGCGATTAATGAAGCAGCAAAGTGTGGCGCCGGTTGGGTAGAATTAGACGTTCAATTGACGAAAGACAACGTACCAGTTGTAATTCATGACAGAACACTGGAGAGAACTACCAGTGGATCAGGTAAAGTAAAAAGCATTGACTCAAAATCTCTAACCTCGTTAGACGCAGGCCGCTGGTTTGATGCAAGATATAAAGGGGAGAAAGTGCCGCTACTGCTTGATGCTCTTGATTTATGCCAAAAATTAAATCTCGGGGTCAATCTTGAAATTAAGACCTTTGACACTTCAATACATAACACTGTTCTCCGTACTCTCTCAGTTGTAAATGAATTTGGACGCGATTTTGAAGAAAAACTTTTATTTTCTAGCTTTAACACCAGAGTGTTAAGCATTCTTAGAAATTTAGCCCAAAATTCGCCAAGAGGTTTACTGGTTGATAATTTTCAGAGTGATCTAGCTGCAGATTTATCGGAATGTGATTGTTTCTCGATCCACCCCGCCATCTCTTTTCTTGAAAATCAAACAACTATAAAGAAAGTTCTCAGCTTCAATGTTCCCATTATACCCTATACTGTTAATGATATTAATACGGCTAAACGTTTAGCTGAATTAAATATCAACACATTCATAACTGACGAACCAAAAATTTTTTGATTGAATTATTTTTTTTAGGATACCGGCTTTGGTATTCCGACAATTCGCATTCCACCATCTACATAATGAACCTCACCAGTTACCCCACTAGATAGATTGCTAGCAAGAAAGATTCCGGCATCACCAACCTCTCTATTCTCAATATTTCTCGCAAGTGGAGAATTGTTTTCCGAATAACGATAAACGTACCTCGCATCAGCAATTGCAGAGCCCGCTAACGTTCTCATTGGCCCCGGGGATAAAGCATTTACTCTTATTCCACGCGGACCTAGGTCCGCCGCCAAATATCGCACACTGGCTTCGAGTGCCGCTTTAGCTACGCCCATAACATTATAATTTGGAATTGTTCTTACAGATCCTAAATAGCTTAATGTTATTAAACTTCCTCCGGTTCCCATAAGAGCCGCCGCCCTGCGAGCAACATTTGTGAAAGAAAAACAGGATATATCCATTGTCTCTAGGAAGTTTTGTCTGGTGGTGTCGGCATATCTACCTTTGAGTTCATTCTTATCCGAATAAGCGATAGCGTGAACGACAAAGTCTAAATGACCCCAAGCCTGTTTGATTTTAGCAAACACTAAGTCAAGATCAGCATCATTAGCTACATCACATTCCAGCGTGAAGTTAGATCCAACTGAAGCTGCTAAAGGATTTACTCTCTTAGACATAGCATCATTTTGGTAAGTGAAGGCGAGTTGTGCTCCCTCTTTAGCCAAAGCGGAGGCCACACTCCAAGCGATAGACCGCTCATTGGCGACACCCATAATCAGGCCGCGTCGACCCGCCATCAAACCACCTTTAGATGCAGTTTCGGTCATTGTTTTTGCTAAGCTCCAGGTTACACAAAGGCCAAATGATTCTTTTCTAGCTGTCTAATGCCTTATAAACTAAAACTGCATTTGTCCCTCCAAAACCAAAACTGTTGGACAAAGCTATGTTTATATCAATGTCATCTTTCAAATCTCGAAGAATGGGCAATCCAACGGCTTCAGGATCAAGGTTTTCAATATTTGCCGAAGCTGTTAGGAACCTATTTCTCATCATTAGAAGAGTGTATATAGATTCATGAACACCCGCGGCTCCTTGGGAGTGGCCACTTAACGATTTTGTTGAGCTTATATTGGGAACTGCATCTGCTGTTCCAAAAACTTCTAAGATGGCTTCTAATTCTTTGGTATCACCTATAGGAGTACTCGTTCCATGAGTATTTATGTAATCGACTGGATCATTGATCCCGCTAAGGGCCATTTTCATGCACCTAAAAGCGCCTTCGCCCGAAGGCTGAACCATATCTACACCATCTGAAGTTGCCCCATAACCAACTAATTCGGCGTAAATATTCGCTCCTCTAGCTTTGGCATGCTCTAACTCTTCAAGCACTAAGACACCACCGCCACCCGAAATAACGAATCCGTCGCGATCCACATCATATGCCCGGGAAGCAGAGGTTGGGTGCTCGTTATATTTGGATGAAAGTGCTCCCATTGCATCGAATAAGACAGACAGTGTCCAGTGCAGTTCCTCACCGCCGCCAGCAAATATTATATCTTGTTTGCCCAGTTGAATGGTTTCAAAAGCATTACCTATACAGTGTGCACTAGTCGAACAGGCTGAGCTTATTGAATAACTAAGTCCCTTGATCTGGAAGGAAGTGGCCAAAGTTGCGGAGACAGTACTAGACATTACCCGGGGGACCATATAGGGGCCAACTCGCTTTGGCCCTTTATTACGAGCTAAATCGAAAGCAGTCATCATATTTGAAGTCGAAGGGCCACCAGAACCTAAAATTAAGCCTGTTTTATCGTTACTGACTTGGTTTTTTTCGAGGCCCGAGTCTTCGATAGCTTGCTGCATAGCGATATAAGCGTATGCTGCGCCATCCCCCATGAAGCGAAGCACCTTCCTGTCTACGAACTCGGAAGGATCAAGTTTAATTGAGCCATGAATATGACTCCGAAAACCCATTTCCTGATATTCTTTACAGATTGTTATTCCGGAATTACCATTCCTCAATGAAGTGGTCACTTCTTGGATGTTATTTCCAAGACTTGAGACAATCCCCAACCCAGTCACGACTACTCTACGCATTAAGTCGCAGCCTCAATGCTGGGATTATTAGCAAATAAACCAACCTTAATATCTTTTGCCTCAAAAACGGTCTCACCATCACACAGGACCCGTCCATCCGCAATTCCCATGAATAATCGACGCATTATGACTCTTTTTAGATCAAGTTGAAATTTGAGAAGTTTTGCTGTTGGGAGCACCTGGCCACTGAACTTTACTTCGCCTACAGATATTGCCCTGCCAGAACCCGGGCCGCCCAACCATCCAAGAGTAAAACCTAATAATTGCCATAAACCATCCATCCCAAGACAACCAGGCATAACTGGGTCATTCTCAAAATGACATTTAAAAAACCATAGATCCGGTTTCACATCAAACTCGGCCTCGACTTCTCCCTTTCCATTGGCCCCACCCTCTTCAGAAATTCGGGTGATTCTATCAAACATCAGCATTGGTGGGAGAGGTAATCTCGCATTACCTGGTCCGAACAGCCGGCCTTTGGCACATTCTATGAGGTCGTCGTAGTTAAAACTGAATTTGCGCTTTGAGCTCACTTTATTCCATATCCCTTCTGCTCTGCCGATGAGAACTAACACACAGTGCGACATTACATTTTGCGCTGTCATAGGGCTACACTGTTGGACTGTAATATATCTGTTAAGTTCACTATAGCATTTAATAGAAAAAACTGAATAAAATATAACTTAAAAAATAATTGAAATACTTTTAAATAACCCTATATCTAGCAAATGGTTCTTTAGAAGCAAATCAGTACAAAGGCTAGGTCAAGTGATCGGTCCGAGATCGGTGTGAAAAGATATGTTGAATTGCCTTAAAGCGATAGCGTTGTTAAAAAACGTCGCACTACGACCAACTAAACAAAGAATAGCACTCACAAAAATTCTTTTCCAAGATAACTACTTGCATGTCACAGCAGAGCAACTCCACTCGGAGGCGATACGCAAAGGATACAAAATCTCCCTCGCTACGGTTTATAATGCTTTAAATCGCTTTAAAGAGGCAGGTATTGTCAAACAAGTATTGGTCGAACCAGGGAAGATATATTTCGATACTAATACAGAGCCACATCATCATTTCTACATTGAAGAAACAGGGGAGTTATTAGACGTGTCAGATGATGAATGCAAGATTGCCTCTTTGCCCATAATTCCCGCCGAATATACGGTAAACCAAGTCGAAATAACTATCAGACTGGAGAAAAGCAAAGACGCAGATCCTAGAAGCAGAAATTAGTTTTAGAATAATTCTAAACTGCTTGACTTGGTCATTTTTGGTTCCTATATAGCGGAGTAAGTTTGTAAATAAAGAATTCTAACGTTCTGAAAATAGTATGGGAAAACTAAAAATGAGTGATCTGAAAAATTCCAAAACAGAAGAGAACCTGAAGGCAGCTTTTGCTGGAGAATCGCAAGCAAATCGTAGATATTTATATTTTGCTCAAAAAGCTGATATAGAGGGCTACAACGATGTTGCGGCAGTCTTTAGGTCAACCGCTGAAGGAGAAACGGGGCATGCACACGGCCACTTAGAGTTTTTAGAAGAAACTGGAGATCCGGCAACTGGAGAACCTATCGGCAGTACTGACGATAACTTGAAGGCTGCTATAGCTGGAGAAACGCATGAGTATACTGACATGTATCCAGGAATGGCGAAAACAGCCCGCGACGAAGGTTTTGACGAAATCGCAGACTGGTTTGAAACACTAGCAAAAGCCGAAAAAAGCCACGCCGGGAGATTTCAAAAGGCTTTCGACTCCATGGAGTAGTAGTTTAATTAGTCCGGTAATTGAATGAAAAGGCTGCCGTAGGTGAAAACTACGACAGCTTTTTTATAGAATGTGTGCCATGAGCTTCAAAAACGCGACATTGGTATAAATAAACTCGACTGACCGTAACAATAATGAGCGGTACAGACAGATACCAAAAAATCGCCCAATTTTTTGTAATAACTAGTCAAATTGATTCGGAGAACAGCTGTGAAAGAAGGCAGTTTAGATGCGCCTGTGCGGCATAACGTATTGTGGCAAGAAGAAGAATTTTACGATGAAGAGAAACTCGATGAAGAGCTAAGACGAGTTTTCGATATATGCCACGGATGCCGCAGGTGCTTCAATTTATGCGATAGTTTTCCAAAACTTTTTGATCTTATCGATGAGTCTGATTCGGGCGAACTTGACAGCGTAGAAAGTGCAGATTTCAAACCCATCGTTGATGCATGCACTCTGTGTGACATGTGTTTTCTTACAAAATGTCCTTACGTTCCCCCGCACGAATTTAACCTCGATTTTCCCCACTTAATGCTCCGTTATCGGGCAATCGAGTTTAAGAAGGGTGAAGTCGGCTTAACAACCAAAGAACTCACAAAAACTGATAGAAACGGTAAACTGCTGGGAGCTGTGTCTCCTCTCGCTAACTGGGCTTCAGACACATCAAATTCGCTTACAAGAGGAGCGTTAGAGATGACAACTAAGGTTCACCGCGAAGCAGCATTGCCAAAATTTCATAAAAATTCGTTTGTTAGTCTGACGGAAAAGCATAAACCAGATATTAACAAAGCTGCTCCAGCATTTGGCCGAAAAGCCGCAATCTATGCGACATGTTTTGTGAACTATAATAACCCTGATATTGGAAACTCTGCCCTCAGCGTCTTAGCCCTAAATGGTGTAGACACCCAAGTTGCATATCCTAGCTGTTGTGGTATGCCTCAGCTAGAACATGGGAACATTGAAGAAGTTGCCGCGGCCGCCAAGAAAGTAGCGGGAGAATTAAAAACCTTTATTGATGAAGGGCGAGATATCATAGCATTGACGCCCTCGTGCGCGCTGATGCTTAAATTCGAATGGCCACTTATCGTACCAGACGATGCCGACGTCAAAGCCTTAGCCGCCTCGACATATGACATTGACGAGTATGTTGTAGACATAGCAAAAAAAGAAGGCCTTACGCCAGGCCTCAAACCGCTTGATGGTAATGTCGCTCTTCACCAAGCTTGTCACAGTCGGGCACAAAATTTTGGTCAAAAATCAGCTGAAATGCTTAACTTTATTCCTGATTTATCCTTAAACGTTATAGAAAGATGCTCCGGACATGGCGGATCATGGGGAATGATGAAGGATAACTTTAAGACAGCAATCAAAGTTGGAAAACCAGCAGCTAGACAAGCTTCAAAAGCGAACCCCAAATATGTCGTATCTGGATGCCCTCTGGCTGGGGAGCATATCCTTCAAGGTATAGATTTTCTTGGCGGTTCAGATAAGAGACCAAAGAATGCAAACCATCCAATAGAGATATTAGCCAAGGCATATAATCTATAACATTCATTCTGTGTAACTAATAAGGGTCATTATCAATGAACTCACGAAAAATTGAAAAAAAAGATGTGCTAGACCTCAATAGCTTTGCAGCCATACGGAAAACAAAAAGAGCAGAAATAACCGAGATAAAGAAGCATAGAAGGGTCCCTGTTGGTCCAGACGCTACTTTCTACTTTGAAAGCTATGACACAATGTGGTGGCAGATACACGAAATGCTCTTTATAGAAAAAGGAGGAGACGAACAGGTAAATGACGAACTTGAAGCCTATAACCCACTGATCCCTCAAGGAGACGAGCTAGTAGCTACTTTAATGTTTGAGATAGACGACCCTGCTCGGCGGAAGGACTTGCTAATGAAATTGGGCGGTGTAGAGGAAATGTGCTTCCTGGAGGTCGGCCAAGATAAAATCAAGGCTGACGCCGAGACTGATGTTGATAGAACGAGTGCACAAGGCAAAGCCTCTTCTGTTCAATTCTTACATTTTAAACTTTCTTCCCGTCAACTCGATTTGATAAAACAAGCAGACACGTCAATTACCTTATCTATTGAGCATCCTGAATATGGACATAGTGCCAAAATCCAAGGTAAGACAAGAGAGGCTTTGCTGAAAGATTTTGTTTAATTTAATAAGACTTTTATCAAAATGCAGTCATTTAATCATTGGCATCCACACCCCATATACTTTGTCGTCCAATCCAACCTTCGTATGATCCACCTTCGACTAAACACCACGCACCAGAACATTTTTCAAGGCGCAGAATGACGCCAGGTTCCAACAAAGCTATTGTCTTTGCTGTCTCTTGGGGCTCTCTCTTTAATTGTTGAATCGCACCAGTGACTACTGCACGCCTGCGCCCAGAGAGCATACGCTGATGAACCCACCCTTCTATTCCTTCAAAATCTCTAATTTTTCGCCATGTGTCAGACTCAGCTATAATTTGAACCGGCAACGTTTTTCTTTGAAAAACCCATTTTATTGGGTACCTCGTACCTGGCCCCGCCCGCACATTCACTTTTGAAGAATTCATTGAAACGAAACGGGGAACGCGCAGTCCAGTTTCTTTACCCAAATCCGCCTTCGCTATTACAGGCATAGCAATAAGGAAAATACACAAGAAGCATTTTGTTATTGCATACCGCATTTGAAAAACTCTTTTTTTACTTAGGTTATATCTTTAATGCTAGAAGCATCACCACATAATACGCAATCTAAACGTCTTTTATATCGTATTTTTCTGAACTGCATATCCATAGCATCAAAAATCAATAACTTCCCCGACATGGTCTCACCCAAACCAATGATTTCTTTTAAAACCTCGGTTGCCTGAAGTGTACCTATAACGCCTGCAACAGAACCAAGTATCCCAACGTCCTCACATCTATTACTGGTATTTGCCGATGGAGCGTTTGGAAAAAGGCATCTATAACACGGTTCATCTCGTTTGCTTTTCAAGCCTGATCGAAATGTAGTCAATTGTCCTTCAAAACGAAGAAGCGCGCCAGAAACAACAATTTTGCCATTTAGATAAGCTGCGTCATTAATGAGATATCGCGTTTCAAAATTATCGCTGCCATCAACAATCAGATCATACTCTCTAATTATTTCTTGAATATTTGCAGCGGTGAGGCGCTGTTTATGTGTCCTAACGTTTATAGTGGGATTTATCGCGGAAAGCGTTTCACGAGCAGAGTCAACCTTTGGAGCGCCAATTTTTGATGTCGCATGGATAATCTGGCGTTGCAAATTGGATAGGTCAACGACGTCATCATCTATTATGCCAATTGTCCCGATACCAGCAGCAGCTAGATAAGTTGCTACTGGGGATCCGAGGCCACCCGCCCCCACACATAAAACCTTAGCCGAAAGAAGCTTGTCTTGACCTTCTTCACCCACCTCATCCAGTATCAAGTGCCTTGCATAACGCTGAAACTGCTCCTCGCTAAGTTCCTTCATTACGACATACTACCCTCTGAAATTTTAGACACCCCGGTTGACCCATAACCCCTTAAACCACGACCACTTTCATCTAGTGCTTCCACTTCTTGAAACTTTACTTGCTCTACCTTGGTGAAAACCATTTGCGCTATCCTATCGCCCCTTTCAAGAAAAAACGTTTCACTTCCTTGATTAATTAAAAGAACCGAAACTTCACCTCTATAGTCAGAGTCAATAGTACCCGGCGAGTTTAAAACCGTGACACCATATTTCAATGCTAGCCCTGACCGTGGTCGAACCTGTCCCTCGTAGGTGCGCGGTATAGAAAAGGCAAAACCAGTGGGTATTAAAAGTCGCGCACCAGGATAAATTGAAGCAGAACCTTCGATAGCAGCAGGAAGGTCAATGCCTGCACTGCCGTCCGTCTGATATTTGGGTAAGGGTATGCCCTCTGAATGTGGCAGTCGTTTTATATTAATTGTACTACTCAAGCTTAGACGCGACCTATTTCATCAATTATCTTTTTTATTAAATATCTCGCCACATCCTCTTTTTTCATAGCGGGCCACTCCTCGGTCTCCATTTTTGAAATAAAGTGAATAGCGTTATGATCTCCTCCAAAGGTTTGAGTGCCAATCGCAACGTCATTTGCCAAGATCCAGTCGCAATTCTTTTCTTTTTGCTTCCGTATTCCATTGTGAAGAATATCTTCAGTCTCAGCCGCAAAACCAATTACTAGGTCTGGCCTATTGTTATCAGAGTTAGATAACGTTTTCAGAATATCGGGGTTCTGACTTAGACTTAAATTCTGATAGTTGATATCTTTTTGTTTCTTAATCTTTTGATCGGATTTTTTAGCTACCTTCCAATCCGCCACCGCAGCTGCACAAACAGCTATATCAACGGGAAGGGATTTCATGCAATGCACCAGCATCTCGTCCGCCGTCTCAACCTTTAGCACTCGTATACCACTTGGAACAGGAAGATTGGTTGGCCCCGTGACTAACGTCGTTTCTGCACCAGCTGTAGCAAGGGCTTCCGCGATAGAATACCCCTGCTTACCAGAAGATCTATTTGCAATAAAGCGAACAGGATCTATTGGCTCGCGTGTTGGCCCTGCCGTGACTAAAGCCGTTTTACCTAAGAGAGGTCTATTTGGTTTTAATATTGATTGGATAGCATTAACAATTTCTGCTGGCTCAGACATCCGCCCCAAACCATACTCTCCGCACGCCATTTCACCCTCATTTGGACCAATAAATCTAATATTCCGATCCTTTAACGTGCTTATATTTTCCTGAGTTGCCACATGATCCCACATCCGAACATTCATCGCTGGGGCGACAATAACGGGCTTATCCGTTGCCAACACAACAGTTGAGGCTAAGTCATCACAGATTCCTAAGCGCATCTTCGCTAAAAAATTAGCGGTTGCCGGAGCAACTACAATTAGATCAGAGTTACGGGACAATTGAATATGCCCCATTTCAGATTCATCAGTAAGAGAAAATATGTCAGAATAAACCCTATCTTCAGTCAGCGCCTGCAAACTCAGAGGAGTAACAAACTCGGCCGCAGATTTCGTCAATATTGCTCTAACTTCTCCACCAGCAGAGCGGATTTGGCGGACCAAATCCAATGATTTGAAAGCCGCAATACCACCCGTGACTATCAGGAGAATACGCTTCCCTTTAAGCAATTTCGTCCCTCCTAAAGTAACGTATAAACCAAGAATAAATATACGTATTCGTAAGACAATGAAACAATTTTAGCCTGCTGTAGTGAGCGATACTCTACGGCGGTATTGATAAACCCGCCCACAATACGGACACTCTATCATATTCTCTTGTCCTATTTGCAAAAATACTCTCGGATGACCAAGCGTTCCTCCACCTCCATCACATGCAACAGTTTTTGAGTCCACTTCCAATATCTCAACCGGTTTCGGCATTTATTCATCCCTCAATTATTACTCACCGGTAGCAATTAAGTCTTTTATCGGTTAATAAATCAACCGCCAAATAAAGTCCTGCGCTCCTCAT
>NZGS01000041.1 GCA_002690995.1 Rhodospirillaceae bacterium | reverse complement strand
CGGCCACTTACGAACCCCCCCAAACAACAAATACGCCAAGCCTCTTCAAAAAAAGCAGCTGTCATTTCAGTGGTTTCACATCTAAAAGCGTTTCCCGCATTATAACAGACGAAGGCCAATTCCTCGTTCATATCATCGATCTTCATAAATAGTGATACGATCTCGGGCTCTTTCGTTAAATCGACGACAAGGAAACTTGCATCTCCACCATTATTGTTAATTGCTCCAACTATTTTTCGTAATTTCTCTTCTGTACGACCAACGGCAACAACATGGTATCCGTCTTGCGCTGCCCTTTTGCATAAAGCACCGCCAATCCCGTCTTCAGCACCAACTCCCAGGATCAAAGCTATTTGATTGGCCATCTACGTTCCCCTATTCTAATCTTTAAGTTTGTCTTGTTTGATAATACCATATTACTCGAGATCGCAAACTTACAGATTTAGAAGGACAGAGTGATGCCTGTGGTTCGTCATCCAGACGGTGAAATTTATTATGAGCTGTTGGGAACCGGGGTTCCAATTTTATTTTTATTGCCGCAAAGCGTCGGTCCAAACGGAACTAAAGTTTTGGTAAATAGTTTATCGAAAAAATTTTCCGTTATTTTATTTGACCAATTGGGAACAGGCCATAGTGTTGCAAACTCTGGCGAATATTGCCCTAGTATATCAGATAGAATGACTGAGATTAGTTGCCTTTTAGATCATTTAGATATTGAGGCATCACATTTATTTTGTCATTCCACTGGATGTGGATTGGGGATCTCTTGGGCCAGCTCTCAACCCCCACGCGTAAAAACGCTTACTTTAGTAAATCCATGGAGTTATGCCGATGAACAACTGACTACCTTGCAGAGGCTAAGAATTGATGCCGCAAAGCAATTGTCTCCATACTCTTACACTCATTTTAATTCTACAATCTTGTTCCCAGCTAATTATAAAGCGGAGTACACGGAAGCATTTGAAGCTAAAGCGATTGCAGCCAAACGCTTTCCGCATAATGCGTTACAAATAGAAAGACGATTAAAAAGTATACTCAATTTTGACGCACGAACATTCACGCACAAGGTTACCTCACCATGCCTATTGATCACCAGTAAGGATGACATTCTAATGCCGCCATGGCATGCTGATAATCTTACTAAAGAAATTAAAAACACGACCAAATATTGTCTAAATTTCGGCGGCCACATGCTACCAGAAACACGAAGTAAAAAAATTTCCCAGCTTACACGTAACTTTCTCTTGGAGCATTCCCAAGGATAAAGGGCCACATTTTTTTTTACTTTCAGAGCCTTTGGAGTATATACTTTGAGTCTACATACTTTGTGATCAAGTTTTATGTCTGGAGTTTGCTCATGCCCCATATTAAACCAGAGGGCTCGTTTGTAGCCCTTATCACACCCTTTAATAATGATGGCAGTGTTGATATCGAGGGTTTTAGGACCCTATTAGATTTTCATCAAGAAAATGGAACTCGGGCTGTCTTGATAATGGGATCTACGGGTGAAGTTTCGATGCTGTCAACAGACGAAAGGAAATATATCCTCGGAGAAACGATGAAGTTCCACAATGGACGCATGCTTTTCTATTACGGTTGCACAGGGCAAAACACAGAGGCAACAAAAGACTTTATCCAGCACGCGGGCATCCATGGCGCAGACGGTGCTATAATAGCCGCTCCAGCCTATATCTGCGCGTCGAATGCCGATATCGTCGATTTTTGTTTGGAAATCGCTGACGCCTCTAACATACCTATTGGCTTCTATAATAATCCACCAAGAGTAAAAACGGACTTAACAACTTCTGATATTTTAAAACTAGCCCGCCATGAAAATATCGTTGTGTTAAAGGAGTCCACAACCCGTGTTGGACAAGCTGCAGAGCTCTGTGCTGCTAAGCCCGATCTCTCACTCATGTGTTGCTGCGCACCAAATTTAGGCTTGGTGATTTCAATGATGTCACTAGGCGGGCATGGTACAGCCAATATGAGTGGCAATATTATCCCGCAGGAAATGGCAGTTATATCGACACCATGGAAGACAGGTGAGGACGCATTTTCCTGCCGCGAAGCATGGTTACATAACCTCGAATTATTGAAATACAACTATTCCCATATAAATCCTGTCAGTGTGAAAAGTTTAATGCATGCAGTAGGCCTGCCAGCAGGGCCACTTAGAAAACCATTGCGTCTTCTAGAGGGCGTTGAATTGGACCGAGGTTTAGCAATATTGGAAGACTTAGAGCTCGATAAAAAATATGGATTTCAAATAAGGCGACAACGCCTTGCCGCTGAATAGATATCTTGTCTTGCTAAAATTGCACGGATCTAGATGGTAGCATCTCCCCATTAAATCACCAATATTCACAACAAATGTCCCTGGAATATATGGTGCCTTAATCCAACTACCGTCTCGACGTTCTAATTCCAAACCACCCAGTGGATCCTGTGCCAGTACAGTTATCACTCCGTAATCTGTGTGAGCAAGAGCACCGATCGAACCCTCCTCTTTTGCCTCCGATTGGGGTGGATAATGTAACATACGCATAAGTATTGTCGGATTATCATAATGCCTTAGAAAAAAATCGTCTTCGAGATCTAAGCTTTTGGCAAACAAGAGCAATAATTTGAATCCAAAGGACTTAACCGCAGAAAAATAGAGCTCAGCCGGCTCTTTAAACCACTCAGCCACTGGCCACTGATTAGGACCATGCAAGGGTAGTCCTCCTTCAACATCCGGATGTGTCAGCGGCAAATCTACCCCGATATCAAAGCTGTCTTTCAAATCGGCGGGCTTTCCGGGATACTTTGTCGTACCCAATGGTAAGTAACCACGATGAAAACGATCTTTATGCACCTGCATTCGCCATTCCAGAGGCTGATCAAAAAAACGGTGTGATGCCTCGAATGCGTTCTTGATTACAGTGTTAGAGACGCTGTGGTTCACAGCATAAAAAAAGCCAATATCTTCGCAAGCTGACCTGAGTTTCTTCGCTAATTCCTGAATGTTACTGCCATCGACCAAAGGAGACATATCCAAAATAGGTATTTCACTGCAAATTCTCGATGATCCATTTTTAGAGGGCAAAGTTTTTTCCTTTTTGTAATAAATGCAAAGTTTTTTTACGCAATTAATTTCGGCACTAAAACTTTTTGAACTATCCAGAAATCACAACTTTTGACTGTTTTGCTTTCAAAGCGCCCTAGGCCCAATAGTCTGTGAAAAACCAAGTCTCCCAATACCCGGCAGGCGCAAACTCATATCGAACACGTCAATTCCGAAGTTTAATCCCAAGATGTTGATTTCTAACCCTTCTTCCACTCCTATTAAAATACCAAAAAGACCTAAAACTGAAAACTGATACCCGGTGCCACTCGGGGTAGATGAAAAAAACTTTGTCTTTCCCAACCAATCTTTTCCTATTGCAGTAGGAGGCAGGTCTAAACGTAGCTCTGGTACAATGCGGCCAATCCATGCGATGAACGTATTACTGTTTGGTCCTGGCCAGACGGAATAGGTATTTCTGTAGGGATAAGTTTTTGCAGCCTTGTCTATTTTTTTAATTAATTCATCAACACCCTCGCCGCGAACATCTACAAGCAATTCTGGTACTGCGTCATACCAAAGACGATCAGGAATATCTCGCTGAATGACCACCGGATCTTCTCCCCTCCTGAGACGCCAACCTACCAACTGATACACAGTGTACTCAGAGGCGTTGGTCGGCTTAACAGCAATCCAAGTGTGAACTCCAAGAATGCCACGCCAACTGAAGGCCCGTGCTGCAAACACTTGAATTACTGCTTCCATTACTTCATCAGGATTAGGAGAAACACCAGAGGACTGCCTTGACGCCTCCCACCAAGCCTTGCCCATGATTTTAACTTCTCCTAATGCTAAAAGGGGACCTGCTATCAAAAAGAATAAAAGCACTAACCCGAGCAATTTCACTTTTTTTATCAATTCATGACGACTTATCTAGAAGTTAGATAACTTCTATGCATTTAAATATTTCGACTGCATGATTTCCTCTTAATTTATCTGCGCCGATGGACGTCACTTTTATATCCGTACGTGATTGCATCCACGCATCATTGGAAATCAAAATATCATTCTTTTCTGATAAACCACATATATTAAATGCGGTGTTGACCGTTTCGCCTAGGAAATCAAACTGCATAGACTTTTGTCCTATGACGCCCGCCACGACGGGACCAAAATGTATCCCCAAATGGAGATCCCATTTTATCTCACGCGTTTTGGATAATTCACTTAGCGCCACAGCGCATTTAGCAATGTCATATACCGGCTCGTCCGCCTCGTTAGAGATCCCAGAGACCCCAACCATGGCATCGCCCACAGTTTTTAATTTCTCTATTGAATATTCTTCGAATACTTTTTCAAAAAGGCCAAATACAGTTTCGAGCTCCTCTACAACTGTCTCCGGGGAATTATCTTCGCAAAACTTCGTAAAGCCAACTAAATCACAAATCAGTATTGCCACATCTTCGTACCTACGAGGAGTCACTTTACCTAACGATTTAATCTCTGATGCTGCTGACTTGGGCAAAAATGAACGAACTAAATCTAGCGATTTGCGTTTATCCTTCTCTATCCGATTAAGATAAATTGCTTCCTGATCGCGCAACTTCTTTTTTTCAAGTGATGCAGCCACTCGGGCACGCAAAAGCGTTTTATTGAAAGGTTTGGTGATAAAATCATCAGCCCCAACAGTAATGCATTCAGCAGCTGTCTCTACCTCATCTGCTGCGGTTACCATTATGACTGGAATGTTTCGGTGCAGTGGATCAGATTTAAGATTTTTTAAAACATCTAACCCGCTGATTTCCGGCATCATCAAATCTAATAAAATAAGATCAAACTGCCGTTCACTTATTAGTTCCAGTGCTGCGGCGCCCCCGTCAACTAAAGTGATATTTTCATACCCATCCCGTTTGAGGCGGCGCTCAAGCGTATACCTATTATCCTCTATATCATCAACAACAAGTATTTCGCTTTCGTTCGACAACATAAAAACTATACCTTTGCTAGTTGCTCTTCAATTTTTGACATCAATCGAGCAAAATCAACTGGTTTAGTGTCATAATCGTTACATCCTGCCTCAATAGCACTAGATTTGTGCTCCTCCATAGCATGAGCTGATAGTGCAATGATTGGAATATCCTTCGTTGAAGCGTCGCTTTTCAATTTCCTTGTAGCGCCCCAACCATCTAGAACTGGCAAACTAAGGTCCATCAGAATTATATCTGGATTTTCCTTTTGAGCTGCTTCGACGCCAGCTTGTCCATCCCTTGCAATGACGAGGTCAAAATTCTTCCTCTTTAAGCGTCGTGATAGCATATAAATGTTGTCTTCGTTGTCCTCTACATACAATATTTTTGTCATCGCTCTATCCCATCCTCACATTTCTCAATACTTTAGCCACATCGCCAGCTATTGTACCCTCAGTATCTGGTGTCTTTTCTAGTATGCGGGTAACCTCACCGGAGAGAAATTTTTTGTCCTTGTCTGTTAAATCTGCGCCAGTAACAACAACTATTGGGACATCATTGCCAAACTTTTCCCTATAAATCTCTAGAAATTCAAAGCCATTCATGACTGGCATATTGAGATCTAATAAAATTAGATCCGGAGATCCAACATCCGCCTCAAGCTCTTCCAGTGCAACTTTCCCGTTTTCTGCTTCTATCACGTCGTAGGCTTCTTTTGACAACGCCTCCCGCAAAAGAAATCTAAGTTCATCATCATCTTCGATGATGAAAACTGTCTTACCATCACCGGAACCTATCAATTTTTCTATAGAAGAGATCAAACGATCTCGTTCAACTGGTTTTGATAAATAATCTGCCGCCCCGAGTGAAAAACCCCGATTTTTTTCATCTAAAATTGAGGCCATAATGACCGGTATACTCGCCGTTTCTTTACTTGCTTTCAATGTTCTTAAAACAGACCAACCGTCCATCCCCGGCATTAAAATATCCAAAACAATTGCATCAGGCTGCGTATCTATTGCCATTTTAATACCCAATGGGCCATCTTCAGCTATTAACACCCCAAAACCGTCCCTCTCAAGTTGTCGTTTCATGAGGTCACGAACCGTAGGGTCATCATCAATTATAAGTATCATATGCTCTGCTTTTGAGGACGACAATTTATCTGAATCACCTAGAACGACTGCATCATATTTGATGGCGTCGGCCTCAACATTGTCAGCATTATTAGCATTTATAGTGATTGACGCAGTAAACGTCGTACCTTCACCTTCCACGCTGCTAACATCTACGTCACCGCCCATAATTCTGCTTAAATGTTTGGTTATTATTAAGCCAAGTCCAGTGCCACCATACTTACGCGTCGTTGAACTATCAGCCTGCGTAAATGCCTGAAATAACTTATTTACTTGCGCTTCGGACATACCTATGCCGGTGTCCGTTATTGCTATATCTAAAAATTCTTTGTCATCATTCATTCGAGAATCTAATGCAATGGTTACCTGACCATTTTCCGTAAACTTGCACGCATTCGACACTAAGTTTAGTACGATCTGGCGCACCCGGGTTTGATCCGAATGTATTGAGTCAAACTCCAGATTATTTTCTAAAATAAGCTCATTGTTATTTTTCTGAGCCAAGGGCTCCGACGTCGCCATAATGTCTCTCATGATATCTGAGACAAGAAATTGCTCAAAATAGAGCTCGATCTTCCCTGCTTCTATTTTTGAGAGATCTAAAACATCATTAATTAATGTTAATAAATGACGACTAGCACTGTGTATCCGATCTAAGGGCTCAAGGTAGTCGTCCAAATTATCGTCCTCAGCGTCCTCCTTGAGCATTTCTGTTAGACCAATAACCGCATTTAGCGGCGTGCGCAACTCATGGCTCATATTTGCTAAAAATTGACTTTTAGCTTCATTGGCCTCATCTGCTTCAATTTTTGCTAATTCGAGGTCTTTTTCTCGCTTTTTCAACTCAGTGATATCCGACGCAAAACTTAAAGTGCTCCCGTCCTTCAGTCGCGTGTCATTAAACAGAAGAATTGTTCCATCAGCGAACTCTGTTTCTCGCACTTGTTGCCCTTCAATTTGCTGCCAACTTTTTTGCCTCTCAAGAATTCTCTGTTCCTTAGACAGCTTATCTGCAAATACAATGGCGTTTCTTGACAAAAATTGATCACGCATCGAGGACCTCGGTTCACCAATATCCAGCGCGACACCAAATTTATCCCAGAGATCTCTGAGCACTCTATTCACTCCGATTAAATTATCCTCTTTGTCCCAAAACGACATTCCATTAGGAATTTGTTCAAGTGCTTCGGTCAACCTGCGATTGACTTCTTCGCGTTTCTTTCGCTCTGTTATATCTGTGAAAAAATTAATTACCGAGCCATCCGATAGCATTGTATTAGCAAAAAGAAAAACAATTCCATTGGAGAAAGTTACTTCCCTTATTTCCTTTCCTGTTTCGCTGAGCACTTTCCTCTGCTCTTCCACGGAAGCCTCTGCCGATACTTCCGGTTTGGGTAGCAACCCTGCAGCTACCATAGCTTTGCGCATTTCACTGCGATGAACGCCGGGCATTAAGTCGAAGCCATGTTGACTCTGGAAATCTCGAGCTATTTGGTTAGCGAGGATCAATTTATTTTCGTTGTCCCAGAACATAACACCGTTTTGTATCATCTCAATTGCTTCATTTAATCGATTATTTATAACTTCCCGCTTCTTTCTTTCTGTTATATCTGTTCCAAAAACAACCGTGCTACCATCAGTCAAACGAGTTGTCGTAAAGGAAACTGTCATGCCATTTGTAAATTCTGTTTCCCGAACCTCGTCCGACTTCAGCTCTTGCCAGAATTTTTCTCTCTCAGCTCTTTGTTGTTCTTTACTTTTTCCCTCAGCAAGCATAACTGCGTCTTTTTCTAACATCATTTCGCGCATCTCTGCTCTAGTCTGACCGGGCGCTAGATCAACCCCGAAGCTTTTCCACAAATTACGCGCTTTTTTATTTGCTTGAATAAGGCCGCCATCTGTATCCCAAAAAGACATGCCATTGGGAATTTGCTCCAACGCGTCAGTTAATCTTCGATTTGTTTCCTCACGCTTCTTACGTTCTGTGATATCTGTAGCAAAATTAATCACTGAGCCATCAGGCAACAGGGTGTCTGAGAATAGAAGTACCGTCCCGTTAGAAAAGACGCGCTCCCGTTCTGAATACCCCTTTTCTTGGAGTTTTTTCAATTCCTCTTGCCAACGATCAGGAGCGGTTGCAGTCTCACCCAAATTAATCATGCCTTTTTCAATGAGGTTTTTCCTCATATCCAGTCTATTGGCACCAGGTGACATCGAAAAGCCGTATTCACTCTGAAATTTGCGGCTCTTTTCGTTGGCTAAAATTAATTGACCACTCTTATCCCAAAACATGACTTGATTCGGAATACGCTCAAGAGCTTGTGTAAGCCTACTATTAGTCTCTTCTCGTTTTTTTCTTTCTGTTATATCGGTGTAAACGCTAATAACCGATCCGTCTGGAAACGTTTTGTCTGAAAAAAGGAGCACGGTTCCATCAGAGTAGACCTGCTCGCGCTCGGTAGTGCCTACCTTCATTAATTGTTGCTGAATGTCATTTTCTGTAAGACCCTCTTTACCACTTTCACCAGGCCTCATCCCAGTGGCGATGAATTGTTTCCGCATATCTAACCGATTCACCCCTGGCCTCATATCAAAGCCTTGTTTTTTACTGAACTCAGTTGCTACTGCATTACAGAACACAAGATTTTGGTTTTCGTCCCAAAATACTAATCCATTTGAGATCGAGTTAATTCCATCACTCAATCTTTGCAATTCAGACTCCCTACGCTTCTGCTCCGTTATATCTGTGAAAGCCTGGAACAAACTTCCGTCTTTAAGCCTAATGTAAGAGAAAAGATACGTGTCATCGCCAACAACACGCTCAAAACTCTCAGCTACACTATCCTCGTTCTCATTATATAAAATACTAGCGCGTTGCGATTTCAACTGCGCAATGAACTCTTCATCAGTCATATTGTCGGGAATTTCAAAGGACGCAGTCTCAACTTGTCGCCTCGCCACTTCGTCATAAGAGGCACCTAGACGAAACTCGAAATCAAAGCTATTTAAGCCAAACTGATGCGCGCTTCTGTTAAAATAAATGAGCACATCATCTTTATTCCAGATCAAGGTTCCCACCGAACTATAATCAGTAGCTGTATTTAATCTCGCTAACTCTAATTCATGTTTCTTAAGTTCTGTGATATCTGCAAAGGTCTGAAATAGACTATCGTCCTGTAGTCGCACCATGGAGCTTAAGAAGGTTTTGTCACCTAATTCTCTCTCAAAACTTTGGGACTCGCTCTCTCCATCGTGTTGATACGTTACCAAAGCTCGGTTTTTTAATTGCTTCTCTAAAAAGTCATCCAAGGTAGTATCATCTGGTACAACGAGTGCGCCCTTATCCATCAAAGACCTTGCATAATCGGAATAAGTGATACCCTCCTCTATCTCTACCCCATAAACCTCCTTATTTTGCTCTTTGACAAAGCGATTAGCATAAATAAGCCGGTCGTCTTTATCCCAAATCATTGAGCCCACCGAACTTAAATCTGTTGCGGTTCTCAACCGTTGAAGTTCCGCCTCTTGCTTCTTAAGCTCGGTTACATCTGTTACAATGGTGACAAGGCCACCGTCACCCAATCGTGCATCGGTTAAGAGAAATTGCTGTCCCTCGCTAGTCGTCCGTTCTCTAACTTGTTGGCCTTGTAAATTTGCTCTCGAAGTAAAAATCTCTTTAAGGAATTCTTTCTCGGATTTTCCATCCGGTATGGCGATCGCACCATCTTTAATCATTGATTTCTGTATCTCGATCCATGTATCACCGAGTTCGAAGGATTTAATTCCCCGCTTTTTTTGAACTTGATTAACGAACTTGTTTACAAATACCAACTTGTCATCTTTATCCCATAACATCATTCCGTTTGGCACCTCCTGCATAGCAGAGGATAGACGTTCTAGCGCTTCATTTTGTCTTCTCAAGTCAGTTATATCAGTGGAAATTGTAACTAATCCGCCATCATCAAGGCGATTAGTACTCATAAGAAAAGTTGCAATATTCGTCTCTGCCTCAAGTACTTCCTCTTCTTTTATTGAAGAGCGAATTTTGATACGTTCCTTAATAAAATTCTTCTTTGTGGTACCTTTAGGGGGAACAATACTGCCTGCATTGATTAAAAGGGTAATATACTCCGACCAACTCATGCCTTCTTTGACTTCTACCCCACTTTGCTGCATATTTTGATAAAATTTTGCGTTTCCAAAAAGAAACTTATCCTCTCTATCGAACACCCAAATACCTGCAGAGGACTTATCCATGGCATTAGATAAAACCGATATCTTTTCACTACTTGCTTTTAGCTCAGTAATGTCAGACGATACCGTAACGAGTCCTCCATTATCCAAACGTGTAGTGGTTAAGAGACTAGTTCCTTTAGCCGTCCTTCTCTCAGTAATTTCAAATTCTTTAATTTTTACACGTTGAGCCGCTCTTTGTTTTATAAACTGCTCCTCGTCAAGGGTTTCGCCAGTGGATAAGATTTGCGCCTTTACTAACAACCTAAGATAGTCTTGATATTTCATTCCGACTTTAGGCTCAAACCCTGCATCTCTGGCTGTCGCTCTTACTTGCTCATTAGCGAAAATTAGTCTTTCGTCTTTATCGAAAATCCAAATGCCGTTGGACGATTTATCCATTGCTTCAGTGAGAACACTTAATTTGTCGTTTGTTGATTTTAAGTCTGTGATATCGGTAGAAATCGTTAAAAGCCCACCATCGTCCAAACGGGTCTCCGTTAACAATCTGGTACCCATTGTTTCGGTGTTCAGTTCCCTTACTTCTTCAGTAGTAATTTTAGCTCTATTTTCAATTCTCGATGAAAGAAAATCATCTAGTGATATATCATCTGGAAGCTTTACGACGCCAGCATTAATCATTTGCCGGACGTAATCGATGTAGTGCATCTCTTCGGTTATTACTATGCCTGATTTTTTCGAGTTTTCTTTTACGAAAGTATTTGTGAATATAAACTTATCATTTTTATCAGATATTATTATCCCATTAGACGATTTGTTCATTGCCTCGGAAAGCACGGCATTCTTGGCATTGCTTTCACGCAGTTCCTTTGCTTGCTTTTTGTAGTCGGTTATATCAGACACAACAGTTATAAACCCCCCATCATCTAGGCGAGTAGTTGTATCCAAAATCCAGGTTCCATCAGACCTTCCAGTTTCTGTGATATACTGATGATCTATGTTGTCCCTCATTGCTTTTCGATTTGCTAAGTGTTCTTCAGCTGTCACCCCTTCGGGTACTGTAAAGATACCCTTCTCAACTAGGCGCCTCAGCCATTCGTCATGCGTCATCCCCTCATGGACGGGCAATCCTCTGCTATTCTGCAAATCATGAAAGCTCTTATTTCCATAGACAAACTTGCCATCCTTATCGAAAATAAACGTCGTGTTGCCCGTGCTATCTAGGGCTTTAGAAAGCGACATTAGTTTTTCGTTATTCTGCTTTTGCTCTGTGATATCAGTAAAGCTAGTAAACAGACCACCATCTTTCAGACGAATATCAGTTGATAATACCGTTACACCATTCTTGAACGTTAGTTCTCTTGAACGCCTATCCTTTATGTCCTGACGCTCTTTCTCCATCTTGTTGAGAAAACTCTCCTGATCTAGATCTTCAGGAACCTCGATTATACCTAGCGTAATTTCCTGCGCGGTCCACTTGCGCCAACTCATGCCCTCCGTCAACTCAACCTTACCAAATTTTTCATTGAATTCTTCATTTTGATAAATTTCGAGCATGCCCGGATCTGCGTGCAAAAGATTATCATCTTCATCCCATAAGATCGTTCGAACTCCTGTCGCCGAGAGGCCTTCGAACAATTGACTCAATTGATTGGTATTTGGTTCCATCTTCTTCACCCTTCAGTGATCAGATTACGGCCCTAGTCGAACGAATAAGTTACCCAAAATTTTGCTAAATAATTTTCTGTACTGTCAACCGATAAACGCAACTGTCATAAATTTGTAACAGTATTAAGTTACTTCCAATTTGATGGTTGAGGGCTTAGTAAATTCATATTTACCGAACTAAATACAGGAAAGCTTTAGCTCTCAAATCTTGGGGGAACCACTTTTCTCAGATTTCCGGAGAGCCGTTAGCAGATTTACCGTTGAAGTTTTGCCCATAAAAAAGTGAGATTTGGGCAAATAGGAAAAACAGTAAAGGTTGGAGGAAGCCTTATTATGACTTAGCCAATTCCCGAAGCATCGGGCCACCTTCTGTTAGGGCGTGCATCCCCAATACGCTAACGCATTGAAAGATTTCCATAATTTCTTCTTTCGTTGCGCCATAGTTGAGCGCATTTCGGATGTGAATTCTAGCTCCCTCCTCATGCAGATGAGTTGTGGCCGTATCAATCGCGATATATATAAATTCCTTTACCTTGGGTTCTAACGTTCCCGACTTCCAGGGGACGGAGGAAAAGTCAAGATAACACTCAAAGAACTCTGGGCTAAGTTTTAACATGTCGTCCCAAAACGGGCTCCAATAGCCGCGATTTTTAATAAAACTTTCTTTTAAAGATTTTTCATGATCTCCATATTCAATATTGTCAACTTCATCACCGCGACCCATCTTCCTTAACTCATCCATCAAAATCGGGACACCCATGGTACACGTGTGTATCCCTAGAACACTGGTTAACTCCAAAACTTCCATTATCTCGTCTCGGGTTGCACCCAGGGCAAGTGCGTTTTCCATATGCAACTTTAAGCCTGGCAGATATAAGTGTGTAGTTGATGCATCTATCGCGATATAAATAAATTCCCGAATTTTAGGGGACAACGCATTATTTTTAGATGGAACAGATGAAAACCTGGAGTAAGTAGAGAAGAAATTACTATCAAGCTCTAAAACATCTTCCCAAAACTTACTCCAATAGCCGCGATTTTTAATAAATTCTTCTTTTAACTGCTCTTTAGTTTTAGTTGTCTCAGACATTAATTAAACCCTTTGCCTTAATTCATCGCGTCGTGCTTTTATGCGTTCACGCATTTTGATATCTGCCTCTTTGGAGCCATCGTGAAACGTTCCAAACCACTTGTCCAACGGGGCAAGACTGCCACCATAATTACACTCGAAATGCTTATGATGCAGATAATGAAAATGGTTTCCGCCATCTATCCCCAATTTTTTTCCAATCATCAGCTTGTCAAAGCCACTATGTGAGAGGGCCGGATAAAATGCTGCAAGTTGCAACTGAAACAATGCATTCACGGGATGTGCTGCGATAAGCCACTGAACAATTAGCGTAGATAAATAGATCAGATGTTCAACAGGATGCATAGCTAATCCTGACCATGGACCTACCTCTACATTTCTGTGATGTAAGGCGTGGAAACGATTATACAAAAACTTAACATGCAGTAGCCTGTGTCCAAGATAAAAATGCACAGCGTGGATAGCGGGCGCGAGCAGAATTAGAAAAACAAACCAGCTCCAAAATACAACTTGCGAGCTACCTAGGTCGAAAAGACCAAGATAGCCATTGGCAAAAGCCCAATAAGTAAACACTTCGTAACCAGTGATGATTGGCACAGCGGAGGCCAGCGTTCGTATCATATTATCTTGAACCTGGTTTTTAAAAAGGAACTTTTTACTACCTGTTGCAAATGGCCGTGTAGTAAAGCGATGATCATTTCCTTGTCCTTGAAAGACATATAGATACAAGTGCAAACCACCAAATAACAGCGTAATGAGCGCCAAATTGCGCGCAAATATCAGCCCAACCCACCAAAGCTCAAAAGTTGCCATCGTCAATAGATCAGGTGTTAAGTAACACCAAGTCAATAGTGTAATGCTCATCCAGAAGGCATTATAAGGCCAGAGAAATCCTGGACACCCAAACAACCATTTCGACATAGTTGGAAATTTTATCGGCCAATTGTTTATTGGGGCGAGCATTATTGGTTTTGACGGTCGCCACTCTCCCCTCGAATTCCTATCATATGATACCTCACTCAAACTACTATCCTCCACGTAGTGTTGGTGAAATACTATCATTGAAAAGTGAAAAGAAAAAGCAACGGAGTCCGGTAGTTACTTTATATCATTCTTAAGATTGCTTCCTGTATCTAAAGAGACAATCATCCTATGTAATTGATGCTTCATAGATATCGTTGATTGTTTGACTAAGAGTGTTATTGAATATTTCATCGCTCTGTTGGGCCGACAGCCCCTCTGTAAGAGCTCTGGAGAAACTAGCCGTCATACCCAAGTTTGACCGAAGTCTTTGATTAGACTCTTCCCTTGTATACCCTCCCGATAAAGCTACAACACGCATAACTTTAGCATGATTAATTGCGGGGGAATAAAGGTTTGCGTTTTCTGGAAGGGTAAGCTTTAGCATCACTTTCTGTTCGCCTTGCAATTTGTCCAAATGCTTTATCAAATTCGCTAAAAGTATCTCTTCTGCTTCAGCTTTATCTTCTATTTTAATATTTACCTCGGGTTCGATAATTGGAACTAGACCATAACCAAGGGTGGTTTGGCCTATCTCGAATTGCTGTGACACATTCTCTTCAATACCTTTATTATCCGCTCGATTTATTACTGACCGCATTTTCGTTCCGAAAATACCGGCGGCGCTTGCTCTCTCGAGTAAACTTTCAAGGTCCGGCATTGGTTTCATCAACTGCACGCCGTTATTTTCATCCGAGAGTCCTTTATCAACTTTTAAAAATGGTACTATTCTGCGTTCATCCCATAGAAAATCTGCTGCGGATTT
>NZGS01000040.1 GCA_002690995.1 Rhodospirillaceae bacterium | reverse complement strand
ATCCACCTCTTCGACTTCCATGGTGGCTTTATCAGTTTCGATTTCTGCTACAGCGTCGCCCGGCTCTATACTGTCACCCTCTCCCTTTAACCATTTGAATAATTTTCCCTCAGTCATGGTGGGCGATAGTGCTGGCATCAAGATTTCAACTGGCATCCTCTAATCCCCTCTATGTATCGCAGCGATCAACCAGGTCTCTTCGAATTTTATTCCTGACAAGATAGTCATCAATTGTTGACCAAAACATCGGTGTATAACTCTTGAGGATCCGGTTCTGGACTTGTTTGGGCGAATTCGACCGCTTCAGACACAATTTGCCTTATCGATGCATCTATATCTTTAAGTGACTTCTCTTCTAATCCGGTCAGTAAAAGCTTTTCCTTAACATTGTCTATTGGGTCCCGTTCTTGACGCATTTTATTTACTTCATCTTTGGTGCGATATTTTGCTGGATCTGACATCGAGTGGCCTCGGTATCGATATGTTGTCATTTCCAAAATATATGGCCCTTTTCCTGAAACAGCATGCTCGACCGCTCGTTCTCCAGCCTTCTTAACCTCGAGAACATCCATTCCATCAATCTTATCACCCGGTATACCGTATGCTGCACCTCTGTCCGCTAATTCTCTGCCTGCTGCCGCCCGTGAAACTGCGGTCCCCATGCCATATTGGTTATTCTCGATAACGTAGATGCAGGGTAACTGCCACAGAGCAGCCATATTGAAACTTTCGTATACCTGCCCCTGGTTTATAGCACCATCACCCAAATAAGTAAGGCAAACTGCCTTTTCATCTCTATATTTATGACCGAAGGCTAATCCCGTGCCGATTGGAACCTGCGCAGCTACAATCCCATGCCCACCAAAAAAATTCTTTTCTCTGCTAAACATGTGCATGCTTCCGCCTTTGCCTTTAGAGTACCCACCAACTCGTCCAGTCAATTCAGCCATAACACCGTTAGGGTCCATTCCACACGCTAGCATGTGCCCGTGGTCACGATAACTAGTCACAACAGAGGATTTACTATCGATGGCCGCCTGCATTCCAACAACCACGGCTTCCTGACCGATGTAAAGATGACAAAAGCCCCCTATCAACCCCATGCCGTAGAGCTGTCCTGCCTTCTCCTCAAAACGCCGTATTAATACCATATCCCGATAATAAGAGAGTAATTCATCTTTTAATTTGTCGTTAACGCTGTTATCAGCTGCGCTCTTTACTTTCTTTGACTTTGAAGAACGTTGTTTGGTGGCGCTTTTTGACGATCTTGCCATGGAAACCCCAGACAGAAGTTTAGTTAAACTAGCGATGCAGCTCAGATTAAAATCTGGTTTACGTAAAGTAAGACAAATTCAACCTGGTTTCAAGCAAACTAGATGCTTGACCCCGCATGAAAATTTATATTTCAAACTTTTGTCGGTAATACAACTGGATAGATGACTTAACTTTTTTTACGTTGATTATGTATGAGAATAACAATGTCATTGTCATGTCCAAAGTTTAGGATCTTTCGCCCGCGCTCCTCCAGAAAGTCTGGGTCTAAACTTGATGGCATCAACCTAATCACTTTTCCTTCTAGCTCTCTCTCTGTTTCAACCAGCTCAGCTAATTTTTTTTCTGCTTCGGCTATTCGAACATTTACATTATTTAGAGCTAGGAGACCTCGGTCACCTTCAACGGAATGATAAATGAAATATGCAAAGACCACGATCCCAGCAATCAAGCCGTAACTAACTCTAGCCCTAGCTTTCAAATCTCGCAACGACGACATTCATCCCTCCATGGCGGAGAGTGAATCACCGTCGACTCAGTGGGTCAACGTGAACAAAACAAGAATCGTAATCATTATTTATACGAATCGATAAAAAGTTTTTAAAACAGCTTAAAACTGTTGCATTAATGGCTCACTTTTTGGTTAAAAATTCCGCTCCACAATAGGTACTTATGCTTCCTAACTCTTCTTCAATTTGAATAAGCCTATTGTATTTGGCGGTTCTATCTGAACGTGAAAGCGAGCCTGTTTTTATTTGGCCCGCGTTTACTGCAACTGATAAATCAGAAATTGTTGTATCTTCTGTCTCGCCTGATCTATGCGATATGACTGTAGAGTAACCAGCTCTTTGCGAAACAGATATTGCGTCTAATGTCTCCGTAAGAGTCCCAATTTGATTAAATTTTATCAAAATTGAGTTTGCCGCTTCCATTTCAATCCCTTTTTTAAGGCGCTGTGTGTTGGTCACAAACAAGTCATCCCCAACAATTTGTATTTTTCCTCCTAATTCCCTGGTTAAAGAAACGAAGCCATCCCAGTCATCCTCGGCAAGTGCGTCCTCAATAGAGAAAATAGGATATTCAGCGCAAAGTTGCTTGTAAAACTCTATCATTTCGTACGCATTAAATCTTTTACCCTCGCCTATTAAGTGATAACTGCCAGATTTATAAAATTCAGATGAGGCTGCATCGAGCGCAATTAAAATCTCCGTGCCCACGCTAAATCCTGCAGCTTCACTCGCCTCTAATACAAGGTCCAAAGCCTCTTTGGTGTTTCGTAAGTTGGGCGCAAACCCACCTTCATCTCCAACATTTGTACTATGTCCTTTCTTCTTCAAAAGGGATTTCAACGCATGAAAAATTTGCGCACCAGATCGAACGGAGTCGGCAAAACTATCTGCTAAGACTGGCATGATCATGAATTCTTGAAAATCAAGGTCATTATCAGCGTGAGCCCCACCATTTATTATGTTCATCATTGGTGTTGGAAGAACACACGCAGATACACCACCGATATATCTATATAATGGTATTTTTTTTGAAATAGCTGCCGCTTTTGCAAGAGCTAAGCTAACCCCAAGAATAGCGTTTGCGCCCAATCTCGACTTATCCGGCGTTCCATCTAAATTTACAAGCGTTTGGTCCAACGCTTTTTGATCAGTTGCATCTCGACCCGAAATTGCATCAAAAATCTCGCCGTTTACAGCTTCAACAGCCTTTAAGACTCCTTTTCCAAAAAAGCGGTTTTGATCTCCATCACGCAATTCAAGCGCTTCATGCACTCCCGTCGATGCCCCAGAAGGTACTGCAGCACGGCCAACCGTTCCATCCTCAAGTGTTACATCAACTTCAACTGTTGGGTTGCCACGGCTATCAAGAATTTCTCGCGCTGTTATATCAATTATAGCTGTCATCTTTATTTATCCATTAAACAAATTTTAATCTTAGAGTTTACAGTGGCAATAGTGATAAAACCAATCACGGCGGTGGTCAAATTGGCACTCAACACATTGCAATTATGACTTGCCGTAGAGATTAGCCTTAGTGACTTCATCAATTTTTTTAAATTGACTTAGCACCTGTTCCATGTCGTCTAACCGTAACATATTCGGACCATCGCTCGGTGCTTTATCAGGATCATCGTGAGTCTCTATAAACAAAGAAGCTACGCCCACCGCTATTGCCGCTCTAGCAAGCACCGGCACAAAAGATCTATCTCCCCCACTTGCGCCGCCTAATGCTCCTGGTTGTTGGACTGAATGCGTTGCGTCAAAAACAATCGGACAACCTGTATCAGCCATTTGTGTCAAAGAACGCATGTCACACACTAAGGTATTATAACCAAAGCTGGTACCTCGCTCGGTTAACAATACATTATAATTTCCAACCGAAGCCAATTTTTCGACAATATTACCCATATCCCATGGCGCTAGAAATTGCCCCTTTTTTATATTTATAATGTTACCAGTTTTGCCCGCCTCAAGGATTAAGTCTGTTTGCCGACAGAGAAACGCCGGTATTTGTATCAAATCAACAACCTTTGAAACCAACTTGCATTGTTCACGCTCATGCACGTCAGTAAGAACAGGGCAACCAATATCTGTTTTTATTTTAGCGAGTATTTCTATTCCCTTTTCTAGACCAACACCTCTCTGCCCCGAAACACTCGTTCTATTCGCTTTGTCATAAGAAGCTTTGAATATGAAAGGTATATTTAATTTTGAACAGATTTTCGCTAATTTTTCCGCTATAAAGAGAGAGTGATCTTCACTTTCAATTTGACAGGGACCTGCAATCAGAACAAAGGGTTTGTCATTTGCAATCGTAAACCCCCCAACATCAATCTTTTTGTAAAAATCAGCTGACATCAGACCAGCCTTGATTGCTGTATAGCTGCCTCAACAAAGCTTGTAAAAAGTGGATGGGGATCAAATGGTTTCGATTTTAATTCAGGATGAAATTGCACGCCAACGAACCAAGG
The DNA here is from genome assembly GCA_002690995.1 of Rhodospirillaceae bacterium. Classification (GTDB taxonomy): domain Bacteria; phylum Pseudomonadota; class Alphaproteobacteria; order Thalassobaculales; family Thalassobaculaceae. The sequence continues at coordinate 10,622 of NZGS01000040.1, read as the reverse complement.
ATGATTTGGAATTTCCACAATTTCCGGAAGCCTCTGATCGGGAGACATACCAGAAAAATTTAATCCCGCTTTTTCTAAATCCGACCGGTAATCGATGTTGACTTCATATCGATGACGATGCCGTTCGGATATTTTATCAGAACCATAAACTTCGCGGACCTTCGAATTCTTAGCAAGTAAACATTCGTAAGCTCCCAACCGCATGGTGCCGCCTAAGTCATCCTTAACAGATCGCTGTTCCTTTTCATTTCCCTTTACCCATTCCGTTAAAAGACCAACCACTGCTTGCTCACATTCTCCAAACTCTGATGAACCGGCGCCCTTCAAACCACCTAAGTTTCTAGCCGCTTCAATAACCGCCATTTGCATACCAAAACAAATCCCAAAATATGGCACATGTCTCTCTCTAGCAAATTTAACTGCTGAAATTTTACCTTCAGCCCCCCGTTCGCCAAATCCACCAGGGACCAAAATGCCGTTTACCCCTTCCAGATGCTGAACCGTATCTTCACTTTCAAAGATTTCAGAGTCTATCCAAACTAACTCCACTTTGATCTTATTGGCTATTCCTCCATGAGTGAGTGCCTCAGCAAGCGATTTGTAAGAATCCAATAGGCTCGTGTACTTTCCAACTATGGCTATTTTCACACTACCTTCGGGTTTTGCCACAATATCTGAAATTCGTTGCCAAACCCCAAGATCTGGACCGACCTCTTTTTCCAAGAGACCAAAATGTCTGCAAACTTCAGTATCAAAACCTTGTTCATGATAACTCAAAGGGACATCATAAATTGATCCAACATCCAAGGCCGCGATGACGGCGTCCGGCCTAATATTGCAGAATAACGCTATCTTTGCTCTTTGCTCAGCTGGGATATCTACCTCCGAACGACATAGCAAAATATCAGGCTGAATTCCCACACTCTGTAATTCTTTCACCGAATGCTGGGTTGGCTTTGTCTTTAGTTCACCCGCCGAAGCTATAAATGGAACTAAAGTTAAATGAACAAAAAGTGATCTCTCCCTGCCTAATTCATTTCCAAGTTGCCTTATAGCTTCTAGAAACGGCAAGCTTTCTATATCACCGACGGTGCCACCAATTTCACATAAAATGAAATCTTCATCTGATATATCACTTTTAACAAATTGTTTTATTGCGTCGGTTACATGGGGAATCACCTGTATAGTAGCCCCTAGGTAATCTCCCCGCCGCTCTCTCGACAGAACATCCATGTAGAGCTGCCCAGTCGTGACATTATCGGATTTTTTCGCTGGCACACCTGTAAAACGCTCATAATGCCCTAGATCGAGATCAGTCTCAGCCCCATCATCTGTTACATAAACTTCCCCATGTTGGTAAGGACTCATTGTTCCTGGATCAACGTTCAGATAAGGGTCAAGTTTCCTGAGGCGCACCTTGTATCCACGCGATTGCAATAGGGCTCCCAACGCAGCTGACGCTAGACCTTTTCCAAGCGAAGAAACCACGCCACCGGTAATGAATATAAACTTCGACATGGAATATTTTTATATCTGAAAAACTTCGGATGTAATACACTAAAAAACTTTTATTTTTTAGCGTGGTAGCCACCCAACCAAACTTAACTTTTTACTATAGATAAACTGATTACTTTGGCATTGGTGCTTGAGGTGCTTTTGGAATATTAGATGTTTCTTCCTTCTTTATTTCATCTGCTAAAGATTTTGGACGACCCGAATCGGCAATAATTGCTAATGACAAACTTGTAACGAAAAAGCATGCGGCCAAAATCGCTGTAGCCCGAGTTAATAGATTGGCAGTGCCTCGGGCAGACATAAATCCACCCATACCACCACTACCGCCTCCACCTATTCCAAGCCCGCCTCCCTCACTTCGTTGAAGCAAAACAACCGCGACTAATGCCGCTGCAATCATGAGATGAATGGCGAGAATAACTTCAGTCATTCTAGGCGTGGCCCCTTTCTCGGATAATCTCCAAAACTGTGACTGTTTTAAACGTCTATCAAGAAAATTGCTAGGAAATTATATATTTTACTCCGATTTCCCTGCAGTTTTGGCAGTTTTGTCAATGATAGCCAAAAAATCTTTTGGATTAAGACTAGCACCACCAACAAGCGCTCCACCAACATCAGGCAATGCCAAAATTTTTGAAGCATTTTCTGGTTTTACAGATCCTCCGTACAAAATTGGGATACCGTCACTGTTAGAGTTTTTAGCTTGTAAGGTATTTCGAATATGACTATGAATTTCTTCAATATCGTCTGGTTCCGCAGTCTGACCGGTTCCAATAGCCCAAACGGGCTCATACGCAATGATACAATTATCTTTACTTACTTCATCTATGAGACATTCTTCTAATTGCGTTTCCACTGTATCCATAGCTCCCCCTGCTTCGCGTTGCCTTAGGCTCTCGCCAACGCAAACAATGGGGGTCAAACCACACTTAATAGCTGATGACATTTTTGCCTTAATCTGAGCATTCGTTTCCCCAAAAAGCGTTCTTCTTTCTGAGTGACCCAAGATTACATAATTACAGCCAGCACTTGCTAGCATCTCGGCTGAAACTTCTCCGGTAAATGCGCCTTTTAACTCTTCGTGACAATTCTGGGCGCCTAAAAAAACACCGGTATTTTTTATTTGATCTGCGATAGACGAAAGCAAGGTAGCAGGAGGGATAATGATTACTCTCGCTCTGAATTTCGATATGCCGCCTTTCTTCAAGTCTGAGATAAGTTTTGTCGAACTTTCTAACAAAAGATTCATCTTCCAATTGCCGGCTATTATTGGAGGCGTTGCCATTTTGACTTCCTTTTAACAATTAGAACAACAAGACTTAACTATTCCTGAGATATTTGATACACCCCAACTTTAATAGATTAAATAGAACCAGTTTTTTAATTAAAAGCAAGTTGCAGTATCATCACATCGGAACGTATGATGTTGCAGAAGTAACGTTGCCTCAATAACGTGTTATTACCTTGAATCGGAAAAGCATTTGATATGTTACAATTCATAAGATCAAAAGTTACCTCTATATTTATTAAAGTGTTATTTGGTATTTTAATCCTTAGCTTTGCGATATGGGGAATAGGCGACATTTTTCTAGGAAACAAGAACGGCGAAGCCGTCATAAGCATCGGCGATAAAGATTACAACGCTAACGAGTTTCTATCAGAATATGAAAAAGCGCGAAGAGCTATGCGTTTACCGCCAGAATATGAGGAGTTAGTAAAACCTCAATTGATAGAGTCCGTAAAGCAATCAATAATAAGAAACGGACTACTGTCCGCAGAGACTCTAGACCTAAATTTAGTTTATGGAGACACTCAATTAAAAAAATGGGTTGGAAAATCAGAATCTTTTCGTGATAGCGGTGGTAAATTTGATCCTGAATTACTTAGGCAAGCTTTATTCAACTCTGGCCTTACTGAAGCTGATTTTTTTTCTTCACTTCGAGAGGAAATGAGGAACAACCAGCTAATATCAGCCGTAGCTGGCAGCGTGTCACCTCCGGCTATATTAATAGAAAAAATCTTTAACTATCGAAATGAAAAAAGAACTGTCAACATTGCCGAGTTTACTGATGCAAGTATCTCAAGTTTGCCAGAGCAAAAAGAGTCCGATCTTAGAAAATTATACGACGATACTAAGTCAAACTACATGGCTCCCGTATACAGATCAGTGACATATGTACACATTGATCCTAAAGAAATAGCAAAAGACATTATGATCTCAAAAGAAGCCGTGGAAGAAAGGTATAACGCCCGGCGGGATGAGTTGACTACACCTGGGTCCCGTGACCTCAAACAATTGATTTTTTCAGAAGAAGAATCGGCTCAAAAATTTATAAGTTCAATAACTTCTGCTCTTTCAACAACGCAAGTCACCAAGCGCATTTCTGAGATAGGCGAAACAGCTAATGTAATAGAAATGAAAGACGTTACAGAACCAGATTTTATCGATATAAAGGAGAGGAAGGCTGCATTTGAGACACCAGTCGGACAAATAAGCTCTGTAATTAAAACTTCATTTGGATGGAAAGTTTTCTTTCCTTTTAAAGACACTCCCGAAGTTATTACTCCGTTGAGTGCGGTAAGACAAAAGCTTAGAGACGAGCTTTCAAACGAAAAGGCCCTGGATAATATATTTGATCTAACAAATGTTTTTGAAGATAGCCTGGCGGGTGGAGCATCGATAGAACAGGCTGCCAGGGAAATTAATTTTCGCTCATCTAAATTAAAATCAATTGATAATAATGGGAAAAGCGAAAACGGAGCTATTATTGGCGGGATTACCGCGCAAAAAGAGTTTTTGTCAAGTGTCTTCGACACACCTGTAGGAGAACAAAGCCAATTGTTGGAAAGCGAGGATGGTGGATATTTTATAGTCAGGATTCAAAGCGAAACCAAAGCGCGGCAGAAACCCTTCAACGAAGTAATAGTCGAGGTTAAGAAGGCTTGGGAAGCGGCAGAGAAGAAAAAGGCTTTAATGAAAAAAGCAAAAAGTTTCGCTGGAAAGAGCCGAAGTATAGGTAGTTTGATCAGGGCAGCCGAAGCCTCTGGGATCCAACAACTACAGATTGGGCCCTTTACGCGATTTGGTGAAGGCATTGAAGCTAAATATAATCCTAACGAACTAGCATCAATTGCTTTTGAATTACGCAAAAATGACATTGGCATCGCAGATAACGGAAAAAGTGTCTCTGTTGTAGAAGTTGTTAAGATAGATCCCGCCAAAATGAATAAAAAAAGTGAGGCGTGGTTATCTTTAGAAAAAGAACTAATTTCAGGGATAGAACAAGATTATTTGGAAGGCATTCATACTGCTTTGAAAAAGAAATTTAATGTTTCGATAAATCAGAATTACATAGAAAAAATTGTGAACCCAGAATGAGCTATAGTCCAACCGCTGAAAATTTTGCAAAATCATATCAAAACGATGTTGCTCAAGTTGTCTGGACAACCTTAGTCGCTGATCTTGAGACCCCAGTTTCTGCAATGTTAAAATTAGCAGACGGACGAGCGAACACCTTTCTTCTAGAGTCAGTTGAAGGAGGAAAGGTCCGAGGAAGATTTTCAATAATCGGCATGAACCCCGACCTTATTTGGAAATTCTCTCGTGAAGACGTATTCATAAATCGCAAAGCAAGAACTGACAGTCAGTCCTTCGAAAAAATCAATGATAGTCCAATAAATTCTTTACGGAGTCTTATCGCTGAGTCCAGCATAGACCTCCCTGAAGGGCTACCGCCTATGGCGGCAGGCCTTTTTGGTTATATGGGTTATGACGCTGTGCGTTTAAGCGAAAAAATACCGGATAATAATACCGATGACTTGGGGGTGCCTGACGGTCTGTTCTTACGCCCTTCTTTAATTTGTATTTTCGATAGACTAGAAGATATTGTGACACTCGTTACACCAGTTTGGCCCAAATCGGGAGTTTCCTCAGAGGCAGCTTATGAAAGTGCCACCGAACGATTAAACGCTGCAGTATCAGACCTTCAGCGAAGCTTACCATTCAGGCGAGAGCGATTTGTTGGAAGCAAACAGATCGACGAACCAGTCTCGAACACTTCACGGGAAGAATTTCATGAAATGGTGGATGTCGCAAAAGACTACATAAATGCTGGTGATATTTTTCAGGTTGTACCTTCGCAACGATTTTCAATCCCGTTTGATCTTCCGCCAATGGCGCTATATCGATCATTAAGACGTTTAAACCCTTCCCCCTATTTATTTTTCTTTGATTTCGATGAGTTCTCAATTGTTGGGTCTAGTCCAGAAATACTAGTTACATTACGCGATGGAACTGTGACGCTAAGACCACTTGCTGGCACACGAAAAAGAGGCACTAACACGGAAGAAGATAAAGCTCTTGCAAAGGAACTATTAGAAGACCCGAAAGAACGAGCCGAACATTTAATGTTGTTAGATCTTGGAAGGAATGACGTAGGCCGAGTAAGTGAAATTGGAAGCGTCAAAGTGATTGAGCAATTCGCGATCGAATACTATTCGCACGTTATGCACATTGCCAGTCATGTCGAAGGCTCAATCCAAGACAATCTAGATGCCCTTGATGCTCTGGCATCAGGATTTCCTGCAGGAACCGTCTCCGGTGCGCCCAAAGTTCGGGCAATGGAAATTATTGACGAATTAGAGAAATCACGTAGAGGCGTTTACGCTGGAGCGGTAGGATATTTCTCAGCTAATGGGACAATGGATACTTGCATTGCTCTAAGAACAGCTTTAGTGAAGGATGGCACTATGTATGTTCAGGCTGGGGGCGGGGTTGTGGCAGATAGTGATCCTGAGGCAGAATATCAAGAATCGATCAACAAAGCCCGTGCTCTCTTTAGAGCAGCCCAGCAGGCGGTAGAATTTGCTGCGCAAGAAAGATAATTACGACGCAATATTAGGTACTTTGTAAACCGCTGAAGCTTTTTTTCCCGGCAATAAAATCGTAAAGACCCCCGCGATGGCTGCTATCACCGCCAAAATTACAAGCAGCCAAGTGAATTCCCCCACCAACCTATGTGCCCACGATACAAGAGGCACTGCTAAAGCCGCAACACCAAGCGCCAATACAAACTTTACTCCGAAGGCAGTGGAGCGCCATTTAGGAGGCGAGTATTTTGCAAACAAACTATTTTCAGCTGGCGATCCAATTGTGTTAGCAACTACCATCATCGCTAAGACCGGAAAAATCAGTGCTGTATTTAGAAAACCAGCAATTAAAAGAAGCGGAATTTGGAGAATCCAGCATACTAGGTAAACTCTCTTAAGTTGATATTTATCCGCTAACCAGCCACCTACTAGCTGCATGCCGCCCGACAAAAAGTATATTATCGATACTATTAACCCAACCCCAATAAGTCCTTCGCCTACAAAATTGGTCAACCTCATTTCAATGAGTTTTGGCAACATAAAAGAGGTCGCTTGATAAATTAAGCCAGTGCAGGCAACTGTAAAAAGAAGTAACAATATACCCCTCCTCATATCACCTTCCGAGCTTTCAGGTTCCTCGTTATCCATCTTCATTTCATTTTCTTTTATTAAACCTCTCAAAGAAAATAGGAGGAGTGTAATACCAACGATTATACTGAAAACTCCAGGCACGATGAATGCCGCTCGCCACGAGAAAAAGTCTGTTAAAGCTCCTGCCATAATGGGGGCTATTCCCATGCCCAAACTGCCAAAAACACCATTTATTCCAAGTGCTTTACCCCTATTCTTAATAGTTCTTGCTATCCAGGCAATCCCTACCGGGTGATAAATGGAACCAAAGAAACCAACAAGTGCAAAAGAAAGGACTATTTGTGTCTGATTATCAGCAAGCCCAACAAGTATCGCAGATAAACCTGTTCCAAAGAAAAATACCACCATCATATTGATAGCACCCCACTTATCGCCTAGATAACCGGCGGGGAGCGCCGCTGCGCCAAACAAAATATTTCCTGCCAGCATAAGACTTATTAAAACATGGTACGGCGCAGAAAACTCTCCCTCTAACGCCAAGACAACTGTTGGATAAATCATCATAAAGAGATGAGATAACGCATGCCCTGTATTCGAAAAAACCTGCGTATATCTAAAGTTTTTGTCCACCATTTGAAGTTTGGCTGCTTCCATCTATAGCGTTATATGGTCGGAGCGGCGGGACTTGAACCCACGACCTCTACACCCCCAGTGTAGCGCGCTACCAGGCTGCGCCACGCTCCGACGGATATCAAACTACACCTGTTTTTGCAATGAAATCAAGACTTTGCTTGGGTTTTTCCCTCTAAAACACACGGGGAATAAAGGAATACAGGGTTTTGACGAAAAACACAAGGAATCCGCTACTAACATAAGATGCCCGATGTTTATTTTGTTTCTGGTGTGTCCACATATTCTGGTGTGTCCACATATGTGGACACAAAAAGGAAGAGAAAATGTCAACACGGAAAATTAATACGCAGCAGTTGACTAGTATAAAGCCGATTGTAAATCACGGCAAAAACGTTTTACTTTCGCTAATTCTGTCCAGACTTACACAGAGACAACATAAGAAAATTTGCAAACACTGAAGCAGAGGCAAAAGTATTACGCGAACAAATAAAAGAAAAACAAATGCTAAGCCCATCCAGCTCCTGTTAGAGGTTAAGATTTGGAAAACTTAAAAAACATCTTTTTAGAGACGCAACAAAACCGGGTGCATAGTGAATGCTACCGTCATTGAAGTGTTCGGCATAAACTACGTTGATTGTGACACCGCACCAAAGACATCTGGGACGATTAATCGGAAATGATATTGCTATTTTATATCATCAACTTTGTCTTGATATAATATAACTCAGTAGCTTCAATTTATTTATACCTTGCGAACTATACATGCTCGTACCGCTCTGACAAGTTACGTCCGATCTGCTCTGCAAAGCGGGAGGCGGTGACAGATAAGCTCCGCCCGGCCAGCTGACCTATCCACAACGTCCCAGGCGCAACATCTCGTTGGTCGATCAGTCGGGCAGTCAGGTTGGTGTCCTTAACCGGAGGCAATGGGGCACCGCATTCAATTTGGAAGGTGACCGCTGAGGTCGCAATTACATGGGCCTTGAGATACTCAAAGGAATTGCTTTCCACGTCTGGTGAGCGAAAGTAGGACTTTTCTTGAAGCGCTGCATCCACCATGGTTCGGCTGCCGAAGCCAACTCCGGGTAGCGCAACCGGATGCTCATAGCACTGACGCAACCGCAACTGTTCAAAATTGGCAAGTGGGTGGTTCCGGCCCATTACTGCAGTCAGTCTTTGGTGGACACCCAACAGGGTCTTGAATTCCGGCACCTCAGCGGCTCCAAAGACAATCGCCAGATCAATGGCATGGTTGGCCAAGGCGCTTTGGGCGGTGCGATGCTCTATTACTACGACCTCGAAGGTCACATTTGGATATGTTGTCTGATACTCGCTAATGTGGTGCGGAAGAAAATAAGGAACCAAGGCTTGACTGCACCCAATCCGAACTTCTCCACGGCGCATGCCGGCCAAATCCGCCAAGCGCGAGGTCAACTTTCCGGTCTCGGAAAACGTCTCACGGATGTGCATGATAACCAGTTCCCCGGCCGAATTTAGGTCAACCCCTTGTGGGTTTCGGTCAAAGATATTAAATCCGATTTCTGCCTCATAGGATTGCAGCCGCCGTTGGACCGCCGATGGAGTAAGCGCTAAGTAATCTGCCGCGCCTCGTATAGAGCCTGTGCGGGCGATGGCATCGATAACCCGGAAGGTGGTCAAGTGTTTCATACGACCAATTTAGTTGGGTGTATGATTTTTTGCAACACCTTGTAGGAAAAATAGCAGAAGACGGCAACACAAAGTTGGTGCATTCTCGGCGGCCATTAAGGAATAATCATGGAAACAGTAAAAAATAATTTTCACTTTGATCGCTGGTCCCCGTTTGAGAATGGATCAGGTATTTCGTTGTTGCGACACCCACCGAAGTCGCAACCCTTTCGATTTGAGGCTGAACCGAAGCCTATTGAAGCAGACATTGCGCGCTCCGCCTTAATGGTTATCGATATGCAAAACGATTTTCTTGCCGCAGAAGGCTGGTTTGCTAGCTCTCGTGATGCCGATGTTTCCCGCCTGTCTGATGTAATTGAACATATTAACGCTTTGAGCGATGCGTTTCGTGGAGCCGGGGCACCTGTATTTCATGTTAATTGGGCGGTGCGACCGGACGTGGCCAACCTGCCTGCCAATGTTCTAGACAAAGGCTCAGACTGTGGCGCGCGCCCTAGTTATGGCGATCAGATCTCCTCAGGCAGAGTGCTTGTGGACGGAGATTGGGGGGCGCAATCGGTAGCAAGTATCGACGTCGACATCCGTGACATATCTGTTGGCAAGACTCGACTTACTGGTTTCAGTGACAATGAGTTGGATAGCATCTTACGTCGCTTAGGCGTCACCACATTGTTTTTTACCGGGGTAAACCTGGATCGCTGTGTCTTCGCGACCCTCGCCGACGGGTGCTTCAATGGTTTCGATGCGGTGCTTGTAGAAGACGCAACTACGACGGTCTCCCCGGACTATGTAGTGCAGGCTATCCTATACCTTATTCGGCTCCTCTACGGCTTTACAGCCAAGTCTGATGATATTTTGAGAGCCCTTTCCACACAAACTCAGATTGGAGCAAATACATGACCATCACAAGACGGCATTTTACGAAACTCGCGGGGGCCGCGATGGCCACCATACTTACAGCCCCAGCACTCGCGCAAAACAAGACCAAAGTTAAGATGATCTTGAACTGGCGCTATCAGGGTCCGCAATCCTGGTTCTTTTTGGCTAAGGACAAAGGCTATTTCGACAAAGCCGGAGTCGACCTGACCATGGATCAGGGCAATGGTTCTGGAGCCGCCGTCGGCCATGTCGCTGGCGGGGCTTATGATGTGGGTTTTGGAGATGTGAATGCGCTGATTCGACTGGCCGGGACGAAGCCGGAAGAGGCGCCAATCTGCGTTTATCAAATGTACAATAAACCGCCTTTCACTGTCGCCGTTCTAGCTGACAGTGATATTAAAACTGCAGAGGATCTACAGGGACGCCTTTTGGGTGGTGCGGTCAATGACGGTGCTCTAAAGCTATTT
>NZGS01000039.1 GCA_002690995.1 Rhodospirillaceae bacterium | reverse complement strand
GAGAGCAGTGCCATGGTCTGGAGATGTACGAACGATAGGGAGCCCAATTGTCACGTTAACGCTATTCCAAAAATCTAAAGTCTTAATAGGTATAAGAGCTTGATCATGATACATACAGATAGCGATGTCGTAACTCATTCTAGCGTCCTTAGTAAACATGCTATCGGCAGAAACTGGTCCAGTAATCCGAAGCCCGCTATTTTTAAGGGATTCTATAACAGGCTTTATTATTTGTTCCTCTTCTAATCCTATTGTGCCACTCTCTCCAGCGTGGGGATTTAAACCGGAGACACACAAGCGCGGGCTATTAATTGAAAAATCAGTTTTAAGAGCAGAATTTGCTATCAAGATAGTTCGTTGAAGAAGGCTTTCATTCAGAATTTTTGTTACGTTGGCAAGCGGCTCGTGTATGGTGACGGGTACCACGAGTAGTTCATTTGATGCTAGAAGCATAACTGGTTCTACTTCGGACCCGCACAGAGCCGCCAAAAACTCCGTATGGCCAGGATATTGAAACTTTTCTTTCGTAAGTATTTCTTTCTGGATTGGGTTAGTGACAATGGCACTGACTAGGCCTGTTTTAGCAAAACTGACGGCAATTTCTATCGCTTCGATAACAGCCGGGGCATTTAGCTCCTCTGGCTTGCCAGGCTTGCAATGAACTGGAAATTTGTGTGGTAGTATTGGGAGAGCATTAATAAAACATCCTAGAGTTTGTTCTGGCGAATTGATTATTTTAACAGGCACTTCTAAGTTTGCCTCTTTTGCACGAGTGGCAACCCTTTCCGCATCATCGATTAAAAAGAAAGGAGGACAAGACTTATCTTTCCAGGCTTTTAATGTTATTTCCGTGCCGATGCCTGCTGGTTCTCCTGGGGTTATTGCTATCGGTTTTTCTAGCATTTCAGACCCTTTATATTTTTTACAAAACCAGTAATATTTTTATATTTTTATTTCAATAAAAGCACTCTGCCGGAGATCATAAAGATATTTCTTTGCTAGCTTTTCAAGTTTTTCTCCTTGAAGTTTTAGAGCCACTGCTTCACGGCTAGGAATGATACTTTTCGGTAATAATCTCTGACACACGCTTATAATGGCTATACCATTACTTGTTTTAAAAGGTTTTGAAGCGACCCCAATTTTTAATTTCTGAACTATTTTTCTTAGCCCCGTGGATAATTCGCCCATAAAAAATTCACCTAAGTCTTGAAGCTCGCCATCAGGAATCTGTTTTGAAAGGTCTCTAAATTTTGAGCACGAGTTTACGTCTTCAGATTTTGTCCTAATTTGCGATAATTTAAGGTCGATCTGTTCTTTTGTATTGTTTTGTTTGGGGCTAAAAAGGAGTTGTAAAATTCTAACACGCGTTTTCAGCGGGTCAAATTCAGTTACTTTTTTTTGAGCCTCGACTTTCAATAAAAGGTATCCGGATTTTGTTTTAATTGGTGCTGTTATACCGCCAATTTTCACTAACTTTAAAGAGGATACTAGGAAAGGCTCTAATTGATCGAAGGTAGTCCAACCTACTTTGCCATTAAAGTTTGCACTTCGTGCATTAGAGAAGCGGCGGGCAAGGGCTGAGAAATTTGCTCCTTCTTTTATTTTGGTATAAATTTCATCTATCAGTCTTTTGGCGTTTTCTTGGCCTCGCGCGATACTATTCTCGATAACTATTTCTGACAAAAAAAGTTGGGTGCTGCCGATGCTGCCTTCGACTTTTTTTCGGATCTCGCTAATTTCGTCGTCACTAATTTTTAATTGATTTCTATAACGGGTTTGAACAGCCTTAGTCCATCCTAGATTAGTTTCAATTTGTGTGATCGCATCCAACTTACTTAATTTATTTTCAGCTAAAAATTTTAATAATTTTCCTTTTGAGATTTTGAGCTGCCTCTCCATAATATTTTTAGCTGAATTTAATTCCTCTAAGGTTATTTTAATTTGTAACCGTTTAATTTCCTGCCTCTCTAATTCTTCGTCTATAAGCTGTTCCAATACTTGTATTTTAAATTTTTTGCTTCGCATCACTGTTGGTTCGACTTTAGACATGAAACCTATAAAATTTATGCGATCGCTAATATCCTTTGTCGAAATTATTTTATTATTCACCACTGCAGCTATATTCACGTTAGACAGAGAGTTTCGTTTTATTTTGCTCTCGGCAATACTATTATTGTGAACTGGCACTACCGCAAAAAAAATAAAAAAAAGCAGCAATTTTATTGCTGGAATATATATAGTTGTTTTCATTAATACTGACATTTTTCAAATTTCTAAACACGCCAACGAAGTAAAAAATTAATTTAGCTGAAAGAGTTAATATCGTTACAGTGATCCCAAGTCTCTAAAATTAATAAGCAGTAACACTTGATCGTCAGGTTGCAACTCTTCACCACTCATGTCTTCACGTTGATATTGGAGTCCTATTGTAAAACATTCATCAGTATAGGTAACCCCAAACGATGCTTTTATTGTTCTGTTGGAATTATCTTTAAAATCCTGCACAAGTTGCAAACTCGAGGTCCAGTTTTCTAACAATTGAGAATTAATGTTAAGATCTAATTGTTCGCGATTCCCGAACTCTTCAGTCTCAGTTTGCTCATCTATAAGTATATAGTCCAAACCCATAGTGTGCTGCGGATGAAATAAATTAAGTCCTAATTCAACTCTATTTGGGCTAAAGTTTTCTCTGTCTAGTCTGAAGCGATAGTTAATATTAAAAGCGTCGTTAGGAAAGAAAGTGAACCTTCCAATGTAATCTGACTTTTTATGCTCTAATCCGGAAGCTTCACCGAAAGAGGAACTTCCTGCAAATCTATAGCTTTGTGCGAGTAATAGTTCAGATTGTTGGCCATCATCCTTTGTTATTGACGTTCTTATTCCATAATCGATGCGAGAACCACCTGTGATGCGGTCTGTTCCTGCATATCGATTGAGATCAAAAATATTGGTGTCGTCAAACTCAAAGGCCTGGCTGTCTTCATTAGCGATTTTTGAAGAGTTTTGAGTATCAGGCCCTACAACAAAATTAATGATTGGTTCTATGATTTGTACGTCATCTATTCTTTTACGTACAAAAGGGTACCGCCAATTAACACCAAACTGAGGGATGAGCCGAAACTCTCTGTTGTCGGTGGTTGATTTAACGTCTAGACCACCATCCATATTATTTGAAAAAAATAGGTCTGTTTGCAGCGAGGAATGGAAAGTATAGATTTCTCCCAAATCGCTATAAACCGGCATTTGTAAACCGCTTTTTAAGGAAAGTTTCCGACTGTCTACTCCAAGTTCTCGCGTTATGGAACTTATTTCGAGATCTATCTCAGGACGAATGCCATATATGTTAGGTTGACCCGTGAAGTTATAATTTAATGTTGGAAAAACGAAAGGTTGTGCTCGCCGATCATCGGTAACTCGAAGTCCTTGAAATTTATAAAGGCTTAGAGAAGTGTAATTGCGTGATCGGAATCCTTCCAGAATAGCTCTGCTTGTAAGCACTTCTTTTGTCACTAAATCGAATTTCCTCTGATAGTTTTTATTGCTAGTTTGTTCTAGATCAAAGCTAGTGCGCCAAGTGTCGTCGATCGCAAACTTCGCTTCTAAATCAATGCTGCCCTTTAGCGCAGCGTCATTAAATCCGGTTTCGTTCAGGTTATTAGCGATAACTCCATTTGTAGTTTTCAAGTCTATATTGCCGCGCTCTAAAGCATGCCTATAGTGCGTTTTCAAAATCATACCTTTACGCGTGTAGATAATAGGCTCTAATTTAAGATCACGTGCTTCGTCTATTACTTGAAAATAAGGTTGTCCATATATAAAGCCCTTTTCGTCAGAGTGCCCAACAGTAGGGATCAAAAATCCGGATCTGCGTTCAACCGAAGGGTCGGGGTGAATAAAGTAGGGCATATAAAAAATTGGGAGGTCGAATATCTCTAGGAGGGCGCCCTCATATTCTAAATCTTTTGTGGCTTCATAGTGGGTGATCTGGTCGGCCTTTATTTGCCAAACGAGTGGTTTGTTAGGATTTTCTTTGCAGGGATGGCACGGAGAAAAAATTGCCTCTTTCATTACGTTTCGGTTGCCATCAGACCGTATTGCGGAATTAGCAGCAAATCGGGAACCGTCATTCATTAGTAATTTAAAGTCTTTTATGAGACCACTTTTCAATTTGTCTGATAAAACCACTTTAGTAGAAAAAAGAACCTCCCCATTGGGTTCTAATAAAATCACATTTCCCTCAGCAGTTACTTCATCTTTTTTTTGCTTGTAAATTACCTTATCAGCCAAAAGAATCCGCGAGCCTTGTGATAACTCAACATTTCCAAGCGCTGTTATGACATCATTTTCTTTTGAATAAGTTATTTCAGCAGCTTGCAGCAATGTCTGCCGGTTAGTTGGGATATCTGCAAATACAGGTTGGTATATTTGTATGACGGAAAATGTGCATAATAAGATTAGTCTGACCAAAATATGGCATATGGCTTGCGGGTGCTGCTTTAATTCCATAACTTACGCATCTTCCAAGTATAGCAAACTGGTTATCCCGATCAGTGTTGTAACCATTACGGGAGTCCAGGCAGCAAATACTTCTGGAATCCGACCTGATAAACCAAGTGCGAAAACCAGATCCGTCATAAAATATAAAAAGAAACCAAAAAACAGGCCACCTAGCATCCATTTTTTTGAATTAATTCGTGCTGAAACCTTTAGGGAAAATGTTGCTGCAATTAAAACCATTGCACACAAAAGCAAAGGCGAAGCTAGAAGGGAATGCCAATGAAGGCGGTGTCGCACAGCAGAAAAGCCCGCTTTTTCCAGTACGCCTATAAACTGGGGCAGTTCCCAAAAAGACATCGCATGTGGAGAGGCAAAACTGTCTTGAAGGTTTTCTTTTGTAAGTTGGGTCAAGTGTCTAGAAAAAGCTTGTTTTTGGGGTACACCATCATCGCTTATAACGATGATATCTCTCAATTCCCAGAAACCAGACTTAAGTGTCGCATGTTTAGCATCTATCCTAGCACTAAATAAATCCTCGTTCTCGAATATGAATATCGTAATATTCGAAAGCATCTCTCCGTCGTCAGAAATCGCTCTTGCATGCAGCACAGAATGCCCATTGGCATTTTTTTCTCGTATCCACAAACCTCCAGGAGAAAGGCTTAACGCACTGCTTTGGTTTCGCAAGACGCTATTTTCCAAGGTTTCAAATTTAGCTGTTAAAACAGAAGACACTGGATTTATGACTGATATCCAGAATGTACCAATTATTAGAACCACACATATGGAGGGAATTATTATTTGCCAGATTGTAAAGCCAGCAGCATGTGCGGCAACAAGCTCTCTGCTTTTTACAATTCTTGTGAAAGCCATCATGCTACCGAATAGAACTGCAAACGGAAGTATTTTATGACCAATGCTAGGTGCCTTGAGAATAGCCATTTCTAGTATCAAACCTAATGAAATGCTGTCCTTGGAGGCGCCTCTGCGTAAAAACTCTACTACATCTAAAAGATAGATAACCGCCATAATAATTAAGAAGATACTGAGTACATAAGAGATAAAATGTCTCGCAAAATAATTAAATAAGGTTGGTGAAAAAAACAAACTGGTAGCCTTCATTCATCAGCAAGAAAAGACATTTAATAATCTCTCTTTGGCTTAAACTTGAAATTCGATGGATATGAGAAAAGCGATACGAAGGCTATAGCCAAAGGTGTAGCGACGGCCCCGTACATTATGGGGATAAGCATTGCATTCTGTGCGACAAAAAACTTACTTCCTAAGACTGTACATTCAACTAACCCTGCTAATATAACAGCAGTGCAGATTCGGAGGGTTTGGCCACGTCTCGAGAATTCACCCGTGAGTAATACCGCGAGCCCCAAGATTGGGAGTACTATTGCTAAAAGTGGAGACGTAATTCTATGATGTGCTTCTGCTATAAATTTTTTATATCTTTTAGAGCTCTTGGTTTCATTACTAGGATTAAGTAATTCATGCAAAAAATATTCATTTTGATCTTTCCAAGATCGCTGCGACATAGAATTTAATCCGCTAAGGTCAACGGTGTAACTGTCAAAGTACAGCAATCCAACTTGACCAGTTTTAGTATTTCTGGATTGTCTGTTACCATTGCGCATGAAAACTTGTGGTCCTTTTTCTGTCACTGATAGCGCCCCACTCTCAGCCATAACTGTTATGCTTTCTAGAGAATTTCTCTCATCGTTGATTATAATCCCAGATAGTCCCCCTTTGAGGTTTCGCTCTCTGATATATACTGTAATGTCTTTTCCAACGGCGTTAAAAGTTCCTTCGCGAAGAAGAATATCTGTGTAATTATGCCTGATTTTAAATTGAAGTTCTTTGAAAGCTTGATACGAAACCGGAATAAAATATAGCGTCATAGAATAACAAAGGATTGTAACTATAAATGAAACAAGAAGAACGGGAGAGGAAAGGCGCCAAGGGCTTAACCCCGCTGCTACAAGAACGATAATTTCTCTATCTACGAGCATGCGGTTGTAAATGTAGAGTGAACTAGCGAAAATAGCGATTGGCATAACAATAGAAAGCCAAGTTGGTAAAAGTAATATGGTAAGATACATGAAAGTCGGTAAAGGTAATCCCCTGTTAACGATTAAGTCTATGAAGCGCAGGGACTGGCTTAACCAAACCACACAAGTAAGTGATATGACCACTACCATGAAAGCGAGAACAAGTTGCTTGGTAAAGTAGGTGTTTACTTGCAATTCGAGGCTCCGCACAAAATTATATTATAGTGAATTAAACACAAACATACGCGTAAGTCATGTCACTAAGAAGACCAAGATAATATTCTCGTAAGATTGACATTATCTTCAGGCACAGTTACCCATTTTACTGCCGTATGTTAAGGAGATAAAAATGCAAATAGGCTTTTCAAAAATCGGTTTCCCAAAGCAGGGGGCCTTGGTTTTAGGTGTCTTGGAAGACAGTAGGATGTTAGCAAAAACCCAAGAAGTTGACCGAAATAGTGGTGGAATGATTACAGCCGCCATTAAGAATAGTAACTTTTCAGGAAAGTCACATCAAATATTGAGCGTATTTACTCCAGAAAGGCGAATCGTACTCTATGGGTTAGGTAAAGGTGAAAATATAGATGAGCTTTGGAGTGAGGAAGCAGGGGGTCGTATATTTTCTTCTCTGGAAAAATCTGGTGAAAAGACAGTCACAGTAATATTCGAGAATCATTCTAGAACAAAGAAAAATATCGATAAACGCGCAGCTCATTTGGCATATGGTGCTCTCCTCAGATCGTACAAGTTTGATAAGTACAAGACGAAAGACAAACTTGGTAAAGATACAACTTTAAAAAGAATCAACGTAGCGGTAGAGCATCATCCACAAGCTAAGAAAATATTTTCGGAGCTTGTTGCCGTGGCGGATGGTATCTTCTTTGCCCGGGACTTGGTGTCTGAACCACCTAACGTGCTTTATCCAGATAGTTTTGCTAAAAAACTTACTGCATTACGGAAACTAGGCCTTAAAGTTGAGGTGCTTGGCGAGAAGGAAATGTCAAAGTTAGGAATGGGGGCGCTCCTGGGCGTTGGGCAGGGGTCCTCTAGAGAAAGTAAATTAGTTGTAATGCGTTGGAATGGTGGAAAACGGGCAGAAAAACCCATTGCCTTTGTTGGCAAGGGTGTTTGTTTTGATACTGGAGGCATCTCCTTGAAACCTGCATCCGGTATGGAAGACATGAAATGGGACATGGGTGGCGCCGCGACGGTTTCTGGCTTAATGATGGCACTAGCTGGTCGAAAAGCTAAGACCAATGCCGTCGGCGTTGTTGGTCTGGTAGAAAATATGCCGGATGGAAACGCTCAACGTCCCGGAGACGTGGTCACCTCTATGAGCGGGCAAACTATTGAGATTATAAACACAGATGCTGAAGGTCGCTTAGTACTAGCTGATGCTCTTTGGTACACAAATAGACGGTTTAAGCCAAAATTCATGATAGATTTGGCTACTTTAACTGGAGCAATGATGGTTGCGCTTGGTCAAGTGAATTGTGGCTATTTTACAAACAATGATGGCTTAGCCAAAGAGATGGAAAGTGCGGCAAAAGATGCTGGTGAAGGTATCTGGAGAATGCCACTTGGGGTTGAATATAACAAAATGATGGACTCGGATATCGCTGACATGAAGAATGCCGGGCCGCGTTTTGCGGGCAGTGTCACAGCAGCGTGCTTTCTCGAGCGCTTCGTTGAAAACTGTCCTTGGTCCCATTTCGATATAGCCGGAATGGCATGGTCGTCTAAGGATAGTCCTACAGTTCCTAAAGGTGGTACCGGCTGGGGTGTAAGAACACTTAATCAGCTAGTAAAATCAAGTTATGAGGCATAAAGCGATCCAAAATATATGACTGATATAAGTTTTTATCATCTTATCAAACGTTCACTAGAACATGTACTTCCCAAGCTTTTGGAAAAAACACTCGAGGCAGGTGGCCGCGCCGTGATTTTTGCCTCGAGTGAAGAAAGAGTGAAGGAAATAGATGACTTACTTTGGACGTACAACCCCAATTCATGGTTGCCTCATGGTACCAGCAAAGATGGTTTTACTGCAGAGCAACCGGTTTGGATAACTTGTGAAAACGATAATGCTAACGATGCGTCCTACTTATTTTTAATTGATGGGATTCGGCTTGAGCAAATTAACGGGTATAAGCGCATTTTTGATCTCTTTGATGGGCATGATGAGAACGCAGTCATTGATGCTAGAACAAGATGGACGTTTTATAAGGAAAAAGGCGTGCAACCCACCTATTGGCAAGAAGATGAAAATGGTAAATGGGCTAAAGCACAATAATTCATTAGAGAGCGAGAAGCAGCCATTTTTGTGAATGCGTTGATGGCTCGAATTGTAGCGGGATTATTTGATGAAAGTATTACTTCTTCCAGGTGATGGTATAGGACCAGAAATTTCTAGAGTAGTAGCCGATGTTATTGCATGCTTAAATAATAAGTTAGATCTAGGAATAGAATTAAAAGAAAAAGATGCAGGGTTCAAGGCTCTTGAAAGTCATGGGACGACTTTTCCTGCTGACGTAGCTAATGAAGCGGAAACTTCTGATGGAATAATTTTAGGCCCCTCCGACAGCGCAGCCTATCCACCACCTGAGCAAGGGGGTATAAACCTTTCAGCGGCGTTCCGCCGTAAATTCGATTTATTTGCGAACATTCGTCCTGCTAAATCTTGGGCAGGAATAAAATCTAATGCGCCTTCAATGGATATGATTGTAGTGCGTGAAAATACCGAAGGCTTTTATGCTGATAGGAATATGTTCACTGGTTCTGGGGAGTTTATGCCGACGCCCGATCTAGCGTTAGCTGTTAGAAAAATAAGTCGGGATGGGTCTCGCCGGATCGGACAAGTTGCAGCAAAAATTGCGTCGGAACGCCCAAGACAGAAAATCACTATAATAACGAAGTCGAATGTCTTGAAACTTTCTGATGGATTATTCAGAGATGAATGTATAGAGGCCGCAAAAAAATATTCTGGCCTAGAAGTTGATGAGATACATGTTGATGCGGCTGCTTCTTTGTTTGTTAGAACGCCTGATAATTTTGATGTAGTTGTGACGTCCAATATGTTCGGAGATATATTGTCCAACTTAGCAAACGAGCTATCGGGTGGGCTCGGATTGGGTGGATCCTTGAATGCTGGACATAATAAAGCCGTAGCACAAGCAAGTCATGGTTCCGCTCCCGACATCGCGGATAAAAATATAGCAAATCCATCGGCGCTCCTGCTGTCCACTGGAATGTTGTTTGACTGGTTGGCCGAACGCAATGACAGTAATGCGTTGAAAGAGGCTGCAAGGTTAATCAGGTCCAGTATGGAACAAGTTTTTTCCCAATCGGATAATCTAACAGTTGACCTCAATGGTAGTTTGGGAACTAAAGAATTTGGTATGCAATTGAAAAAAAAGATTGAGGAACTCTGAAATGAGTTCGACTGTCATTCTGCCAAGTGGTCGTGACGCTCCATCTTTAGGATTGGGGACATGGCATATGGGAGAAAGGATCGGTGATCCTGCTGCTGAGGCGCTAGCTTTAAAGCGAGGTTTAGACCTTGGGGCTACTCTGATAGATACTGCGGAAATGTACGCCCGCGGCGGAGCAGAAAGAGTTGTTGCCGACGCTATTAAAGGAAGGCGGGAAGAAGTTTTCATCGTCTCCAAAGTATTACCTCACAATGCAAGCAGACATGGCACAATAAAAGCTTGTGAAAATAGTCTGCAGCGTTTGGGCATAGAATCGATAGATTTATACTTATTACATTGGCCTGGCCGCCACCCCTTGAGGGACACGGTTGAAGCATTTCATGAGTTAAAAAATACAGGAAAAATAAAAGCATGGGGGGTCAGTAATTTTGATACTTCCGATATGGAAGAACTTTGGAGTGTCCCCGGTGGAGCAGACTGTCAAACGAACCAAATTTTATACAATTTAATGCGACGCGGTGTCGAATGGGACCTTCTTTCCTGGTGTGAGAAAAAGGGTGTCCCGGTTATGGCGTATTCACCGCTTGAACAAGGACGATTGCTCGGCAATGAAAAGTTGAGACTAATCGCTGAACAGCTAAATCTTTCGGCCGCCCAGGTAGCAATTGCTTGGACACTTCGCAAAAAGGGAATAATTTCTATTCCAAAGGCCAGTTCAATAAAGCATGTTGAAGAAAATATAGCTGCCTGGAGCGTCGAACTAGAAAAGAAGGACTGTGACGCGCTTGACGATGAATTTAAACCGCCTTTTAAAAAAGAAATGCTCGATATTTTATAAATTATTAGACGCTAATATAGGTGAGAGAATGGTTGTTCGAATATTTTTGACACTTTTAGTGCT
>NZGS01000038.1 GCA_002690995.1 Rhodospirillaceae bacterium | reverse complement strand
AGATAAAGTAATCGTCTTCTCATTTTATTTTGTTCTTGTTTTGTTCTCATTTGAGAACATTAATCGTATCGCCGAAAAAAATAAACAATCTACTTCACATAACATTATTATGATTGTGAAAAATGCCAATATGAAATAGCTAATCTAGTCTGAGGTTCTTTGCTGGACGATATTACTGTAAGCGACGTTCACGGCAGCCATTTTCTCCGTAGCCTGGCGCACAAACTCCTCGGGCATCCCGCTAGCGACAAGTTTATCCGGATAATACTCCAAAGTAAGCCGCCTATAGGCATGCTTAACCTCCTCATCTGAGGCAGATGGATCAACACCCAAAACACTATATGGGTCGTCAGCTCTTGAGATATTGTAAGTCGCCAGCAACCATTTAAATTGAAATTCATCAAATCCAAAAATTTGAGCTACTCTCCCTAGTAATCAATTTCCCCGGAATTAACGACACCATCTGCCTGTGCTATATAAATTAAACTCCCTAAAAGTTCCTCGAGAACTGGGGATTGCGGATTAAACAGTTTTTCAATCTGCCTCGCATAAACTTCAAAACCAGCAACATCTCTTCGTGCCAAGTCCCAAACGCGTCCAACATTCTTAATTTCGTTCCCTGGTATATGGAAAATTTTACGAAAAGCTGTAATTTCATCCCTTGTTACAACTCCATATGCTTTAGTCATCTTTGCTGAAAGAACGATGACGCCAATCGTAAAAGCAATTTTTTGCTTTGATGCTTCCTCATCTATAAGCATACCCTCAGAATTTGATGTAATTTTATCAACAGCATGTCCCGCTGCTGTACCTATCAACGCGCCAAGCGGCCCTCCTAATGCAAGGCCAGCTGCCCCTCCTATAATTTTACCCCAAATACTCATGATATCGTTTTATCCAAAAGTAAAAAATGCAATTAAAAATAAGTACTATTTCAGTACTAAAAGCTATTTTTTTACAATGTCCCTATTCATGCTTTATTCATAAATAGTTGTTCATATAATTTGAGAGGTGAACGCATTTTGCTCTTAGCAAGAGCTCTATATTGGTATACTAATAGAAAATATTTTAGCACTTACTGGAATTTAATGTTTTCGGGGAAGATCAATGCACGTCGACGCAATACCATCAGATGCGCTCACGCGTGAAAAGGTAATCGGAATAATGGTACAGCGCTTTGGTGATCAGTTCACTACAGCCGAAGCTGTTAGAGAACGACACGGAAAAGGGGAAAGTTATCATAGCGTAGCTTCACCCGATGGCGTATTTTTCGCAAAATCAACAGAAGACGTAGCAGAAGTTGTTAAAATTTGTGCAGATCATAAGTTTCCCATTGTACCTTTTGGTGTAGGAACCTCTCTAGAAGGTAACATTGCGGCTCTGAAGGGAGGTATTTGCGTTGATTTATCGATGATGAATGAAATTCTAGAAGTTAATGAAGAAGACTTGGATGTAAAAGTACAGGCTGGCGTTACTCGCAAACAACTTAATGATTTCTTGAGGGACACCGGACTATTTTTTCCAATTGACCCGGGAGCAGATGCTTCAATTGGCGGCATGGCCGCAACAAGAGCATCCGGCACCAATGCAGTTAGATACGGGACAATGCGAGAAAATGTTTTATCGTTGACCGTTGTGACTGCCGACGGTCGTATTGTACAAACGGCTAGGAGAGCTAGAAAGTCGGCGGCTGGTTACGACCTTACCCGATTATTTGTCGGCTCTGAGGGAACGCTTGGTGTTATCACAGAAATACGCTTGAAAGTTTATGGTATTCCAGAGTCCATTACATCAGCGGTTTGTCAGTTCGAGGATTTAGAGAGTGCTGTAAGCACATCTATACTTATAGTGCAAACAGGTATTCCTGTCGCACGCATGGAATTGCTGGATGACGTGCAGATGGGAGCATGCATCAGTTATTCAAAATTAGAGGGCTATGAGGAAAAGCCCACCATATTCTTCGAATTCCACGGGACTGAAACGGGTGCTAAAGAACAAGCCGAGACCGTTCAGGCAATAGCAGAGGAATTCGGTGGATCCGCTTTTCAATGGACCTCCAAGATGGAAGATAGAAATAAACTTTGGCAAGCACGTCATGACGCCTACTATGCAGCTATTGCTCTAAGGTCAGGGTGCCAAGGCTGGGCAACGGACGTTTGCGTTCCGGTGTCTCGCTTAGCAGAATGCATCAACGAAACAAAAGATGACCTCGAAGAAACAGGACTTATTTCGCCATTAGTAGGTCATGTGGGAGATGGAAACTTCCATATGCTTTACATAGTCGATCCTAATAACCAGGAAGAAATGGCGAAAGCTCAGGCACACTCAGATCGAATGGTAATGCGAGCATTAGAGATGGGAGGGACGTGTACCGGGGAACATGGCGTGGGCTACGGAAAGATTCACTTTTTAACCAATGAGCATGGTGACGCAATGTCGTTAATGCGATCACTTAAAATAGCCTTTGATCCAGATAATATAATGAACCCTGGGAAAATAGTTAATATCTGAAGAGAGTCTATTCTACACAAGACTGAAATATCCATTTAGATACCCATCCCGCAATTTTGTCTGAATGACGATCCATCATCAGCATGTGAGAGGCGCCCTTGAAGCCAACATCAGGCAATGAGATAAGCGAAGCGTTTCCGCCTAAAGAGTTCAGATGTTTACAAAATTCAGCTGCTTCCGTCCGCGCACTTTGCCACCTTGGCGACTCATCAATATAATCTCCGAGTAAGACAAGCCAGGGCGCTTTCTTTGCTATATCCTTATTTATATCAGTCAGCCTAGGCCAACCCGATGCTTCCACACAGATTAAACCTTTAATAACATCTATATTTTCCACAGCAGCCTTTCCTCCAAGAAAACCACCCTGACTATGACAAATGAGAACACACGAACCAATTTTTTTAAGTGCTTCTCCAATACCCCGTACTTGTGCTCGCGAAGTGCTAGTCCATCTCGGTACAAATTGACGTTGAAAAGCCTCCATATACTCTAGTGGGAATTCAAGTCCTTTAAATGGCTTGCGACTCTCATAATTTTCTGGTTTGCCAAAACGAAAAATATCCCAGGCCTCCTTCAACGTTCGTTGGATAGGTTGACCGTCCCAAACATTTTCAATTGCACAAAACCCTGAACGACCTCTCTCCACCTTGTCCAAAACATAAACGGCAAACCCTGCAGATAAAAAATTATGTAACCAGCCAGGACGCCCATCGGGTGTTGTTTCCCAACAAGCACCCGTCAACCCACCCCCATGCAGCAGCACTAAAGGCCATTTATACTGACGTTTTTGTGGAATAAAATATTGGACATAAACTTGTTCTATCAGGAATTCTCCATTCGGATCCTGATCATGATAAGATGTTTCCGTAAACCAGACTTTACGGTTCGGTTTGTCACGTACCTCAAGAATCCGGCCACCAACATGAAAACTTCCAAAATCACTTAAATGATACATTGCACCAACACCTTCTAAAATTTACTAGTATGCCATCATACCGAAAAAAGACGCTTGCAGTAATATCTTTATTAAAATCATTTTATGCCTATTCTTTTATAGATATCAAAAATTGATGCTAATGGAGAATAAAATGCGTTGGGTCAGAGTAAAAACACAGAATGGGCCATCATATGGTATTATTAACAACGACATTATCTCTCTTGTCCGAGGAAATCTTTTTGAAAAAATCGAGCTTACAGGCGAAGAAATCAAGCTGGCCAATGCAAAAATTATGGTGCCGTTGGAACCCAAAACTTTTTATGCAGCCGGCTTAAACTATGCGCAACATGTGATAGAGCAGGCTAAAGCAAACAATCGAGAACCCAACATCCCAGATGAGCCGCATGTTGGTTACCGAGCTAATAATGCTTTGATCGCAGATGGCGAATCAATAATCAAACCCAACGATTCCTCTGAAGAGTTTCAATATGAGGGTGAGCTGGTAGTTATAATTGGTAAGAAAGGAAAAAATCTAACGGAGGATGAAGCACTCGATATTGTTTTTGGATATAGTATAGGCAACGACATAAGTGAACGAAAATGGCAGAGGGAAGATAGAACGATGTGGCGGGCAAAAAATTCAGATACTTTCAAACCTCTCGGTCCTTGGATTGAAACTGATGTAGATCTCAATAGCTTAACAACAAGAGTGACAGTGAATAATCGTGAAGTGATATCTTTTAAAACAAACAGCATGATCTTTGGGGTGAAGAAGTTCATAAGCACCATGTCTAAGTATTTAACCTTGGTTCCAGGGGATATGATCTGGATGGGTACGGAAGGCCACTCAGAAAACTTGAAGATAGGAGATGTGTGTAACGTTTCTATTAGCGGTATAGGTACGCTAAGCAATCAAATTATTGCGGACAAATAATGAATACGCAGAACATCTTGGGAAGGCACAAATCCGCCCAAAATTTGATTGTTCTTATTTGAATAATTTAATAACACTACTAGGATCGCCATTTGATATGGCCAAAGTTTGCCTTGATAATTGAGTTTGAACACTCTGGGCTGTAATGCGAACGCCTTCACGTTCAACATCACTCTCCAAAATATTACCAAGATTCTTAATTAGCGTCTCATTGAAATCTTGGAGACTTCTTTGCCTTAAACTAATCGCTTTATCAGCTCCTCCTAATGTCGTGCTTGCTTCTGCCAAAGCTGCTTCTAATAGCTTAAATTCACTCTGGAGGATTGAATTTGGATCACTTATCCTGCTGCCATTTTTTATGGCCGCAGATAACGAATTAATCGCTGACCCGAGAGAGGATTGAGATGTTATAATTAAGTTCTCACCAGTTGCCGCTGCGACTACATTTAAGTCTTCGCCATTAGCACTAAGGAGATTAACAGAATTAAACTCGCTACTCCCAATGAACCCCTCTGCTTGATTTAGTAAATTTTCAAGGTCAGTTGTCAGGGCTCTCGTCTCGCTTTCAGAATTATTGGAGTTTGCTAAGGATATAAGTTTATCCTGAATAACCACCGCTAGTTCTGAAATGTTTTTTACTCCGGCTTGAGCCACGGCCACAGCACCGCGCGCATTTCCCAGATTTTGTGTCAATATTGACGACACTCTTAATTTACTGCGAAAACTTTGGTCTGTAATCTTATTGGCAGTGATTGACTTTTCAGTTGCACTTCCACCCAAAGCCAAACGGTTTATTGCACGGTTGGACGGTCTTTTGTCCGAGTTTAAACCTCTTAAAGATTTAAAAAACTCAGAGCTTCCTGTTAACGGAGTGATAGCCATAAAAATCTAGTCTCTAGAATAGCAACCGTGTCGACATTTCAATGTCTGCTACTAAACATAATTAAGGTTTTAGATTGAATCAACAGAAGTAATACTTTTTACTAATTTGGGATGATTAAATCCATAAATGATATGTGTGCAGAAACAAGTTACCTCGGCATCTAAATTGAGAACCCAATATCCTTTCGGAAGATGTATCACCATGAAATTTTCTCTACATTTTGGAAACTTAGTTTGCCCTGACCCAACTGAGGCAAAAAGATTAGCGATCGCAGCCGAAACCGCGGGTTTTGAATCTGTCATCGCCGTTGAACACGTGGTAATTCCTTCAAATTATTCTACAAAATATCCTTACAGCAAAACAGGCCGATTGCCGGGGGACGAAAAGAGAGATTGGCCGGATCCACTTGCATGGCTAACATTTATTGGAGCAGTTACCAAAAAATTAAGGCTAATAACAGGAGTTCTTGTTCTTCCTCAACGTAATCCCGTCATACTAGCAAAGCATCTTGCAACAATTGACAGGTTAACAAGTGGCCGTATTGAGCTTGGCATCGGGGTGGGATGGTTGAGAGAAGAGTTTGATGCTCTAAATGTACAGTTCAGTAACCGCGGCGAGCGGACGGATGAATATGTAGAGGCTATGCGAAAATTATGGTAAGAAGACGCGGCTACATTCAAAGGAAAATTCATCAACTTTGATAGCGTGAATTGCAACCCAAAACCTATCTGCAAAAAACTACCAATAATCATCGGCGGCCATTCCGCAAGAGCCGTCAAGCGTGCAGCAGAATTTGGCGATGGTTTTTTCCCAGCTACTGGAATGCAAAATGACCTTGAGTTCATTTTGGGTTTATTATGGAAAAAAATGGATGAGATAGGAAGAGAGCTAGAAGAAATAGAAATAATGACAGGTTGCCCGGAGCTTTTGACAAGCCCATCTGAAGAGGCATTAAAGGAAATAAAAAATAAACAAGAGCAAGGAATTCACAGACTTGTGGTACCTTTGGATGGTCTATTACCCGAAATGGAGACAAACATTCTTCGTTTTGGTAAGGAAATCATTAAAGAGGCTCAATAAAATAGCCCGCCTAAATTTCTTACTTCAACTTTACAAGGTAAAAATATATTAGATAAAATTAGGATAATTATATTTTAGCCAATTTTCAAAGGCGCTCCGTTATTGACGTCTAAATTTTAGGAAAAAAGAATGCCCCAAGACAATGTAGGAAACATGAGAGAAGAAGCACTAGAACCACTAAAAGTTTACTGGCAGCCAGGATGTTCTAGCTGCCTAAAAACAAAAGAGTTTCTTTTGGAACATGGCGTAGCCTTTCAATCCGTAAACGTATTGGAAGATGATTCTGGGTTTGAGGAGCTCAGGGCTTTAGGTTTAAAGCTCGTCCCTATCGTAGCTAGAGGTAAAAACTGGGCCAACGGTGCGGTTTTTAGAGACGTCGCAAGAGTGGCCGGGTTTGAATATGGCGGGCATAAAATGCTGCCGCCAGAAGAAATTAAAAATAAAATAATAGTCATTCTAAGCGCGGCGCTTAGGTATTTGGATCAAATCCCAGAAAACAAATTGGACGAAGTACTCCCCGGGAGGCCACGATCCTATCGACAACTTGTTTACCATGTATTAAGCATTCCAAATGTTTTTCTAGACAGGGTTGAAGATGATGCTCCATATACTTATGAGGCCTTAAAATCAATTTTGCCTAGTGAGATAAATAGCACAGGTGCCTTAATTGAATTTGGCAATCAGGTCATACGTCGGTTAAATGCTTGGTGGGACAGAGAAGGGAATACCACTGACTTTTCTCAACCTGGAAATGTTTATTATGGCGAAGTAACGTTGCATGAGGTCCTAGAAAGGACTGGATGGCATTCGGGACAGCACACCCGTCAAATTATTCTTTTGCTAAAAGAAAAGTTAAACATCGATCCAGACGGTTTGCTCACAGAAGACGATTTCAATGGATTACCTATGCCTAAAAATGTTTGGGACAATGAGCGATCGTTCGGCGAAGGTTCGTATTCATCGCACGCCGAAACCTGGAAAGATACTAAAACGCGTTAGAAACCTCACACTTTATGCATGGTATATGAAAATGATTAATCAGAATGGAGACAAAACTGACCTTGCAAAGCAGTTGTACATTTTATTAAAACTTATATTTCATTAAGGATCGAATCATGCGTCCAATCAAAATCATGGCAGCATCCGGAATGCTTGGCTATGGCTTCACCGAAAAGGCCTTCAATCACGGACTGAGTTTAGGTATCGATCTAATTGCATGCGATGCTGGATCGGCAGACCCTGGGCCCTATTACCTAGGCAGTGGTACTCCGTTTGTATCCAGAATCGCTGTGAAGCGCGATCTATCATTGATGATAAGGGGAGGGACACAAGAAAAAATCCCCGTATTCATTGGGTCCGCAGGAGGAAGCGGTTCAGACAAACAGGTAGACTGGACGCTTGAGATAATTCGTGAAATCTGTAACGAACAAAACATTTATCCCAAAGTGGCAGTTTTAAGAACTGAGCTCAGGCCGGAACAATTAGTATCAAAAATAAATTCGGGAAAAATTAGCCCATTGGGCCCTATTAAAAATTTAAATAAAAAGGATGCTAGTGAAACCCACAAAGTCGTCTCCATGATTGGCGCGGAACCGTTCCAGCAGGCGCTTGAGGAAGGAGCTGACATCGTTATCGCTGGCCGTTCTAGTGACGCAGCAATATATGCAGCTCTTCCTCTAATGAGAGGCGCTGATCCTGGATTGTCTTGGCACATGGGGAAAATAATAGAATGTGGTGCTCAAGTGATTGAACCACGAGAGGGTCAAGATTGTGTGATCGGAACCATTTACCATGATTATTTCACTATCGAACCGGGACATCCGGATCGTCGTTGCACTAGAACGAGAGTGGCAGCTCACACTTTATATGAAAACCCAAGCCCATACGAACTTAAAGAACCCAGTGGAACGTTAATTACAAAATCCGCAACTTTCGAGCAAATAGATGAAAGGGTCGTAAGGGTGTCAGGAAGCAAATGGGAGCCGTCAAGTACATATACCGTAAAGCTAGAAGGGGTAAAAAAATTAGGATTTCGAACAGTTTTTTTCGCGGGGACTCGGGATCCAATACTAGTAAGTGGAATAAATAATTTTATCGAAGCCTGCCAAACAAGAATTGAGAGAGATTCAAAAGCTATTGGCATTGACAAAGAAGACTACATGTTAAATATCAAAGTCTACGGGAAAGATGCCGTCATGGGAGCAAACGAACCACTAAGGGATCAGAATGCGCATGAGGTGGGCATTTTGGTTGATGTTGTATCCAACGACCAAGATACAAGCAAGGCGGTTTGCGCAAAAGCGCGGTATAGTCTTCTTCATACCGATTTTCCTGGCAGAATGTGCATCTCCGGGAACTTAGCCATCCCTTTTTCGCCCTCCGATTTATCGGCAGGCGAGGTCTATGAATTCAACATATGGCATATTATGGAATGCAACGACCCAATGGAACCGGTTCGAATGGAGCTCATTATACCAAATGATCCTCCAAAAGTGAGGCTTAATGGCTAAACTTCATGAACTAGCAAAGGTTATTCGGTCAAAAAATGCTGGTGCGCTTTTGCTAACTCTAGACATAATATTCGATAATGAAGAAGCGTACCGCACTGTTTTTGATTCAGGTGTGCTGTCTCCTCGCAAGATAGCTTCGCTGTATAACCTCAGCGACAATCAAGTTGAAATTATTGCTTTTGAGGTGGCTTTGGCAATTAAAATCACTATTCCGCGACACACCATTGCTGGATCTCCTGGAGATAGTGATGTCTATGGAGCACAACAACACGCTCCTCTGTTAGACTTAGAGATTACATCTGGCTAACCTAAGATAATATGATCACGCTCAACCTTCATAATATTTGTCAGATGCCAGCTTTAGTATTCAAGATCATAAGCCAAACTCAAGAATGACGACACCTAAGAGCTGCCAGAACGAGAAAAAATTGTTTGCCGCAAAGACTTGATGAGAATGCCCCTAATTACTACCTTATAGCAGAGGGTGGATTTCGATAATGTTCGCAATAATACAATTAGTTGATTCTTTAATAAGTCTGTATTTGTGGTGCCTTTTTATATTTGTTATCCTAACGTGGCTCATTCACTTCGGCGTTGTTAATACACAAAATCGACTAGTTTATTTAGTTGTTGATTTTTTATACAAAATCACTGATCCCGTCCTCCGGCCAATCAGGAATATATTACCAAATCTTGGTGGTATCGATATATCGCCAATTATTTTGGTATTAGCATTGATTTTTATTCGAAACTTGATCGTAGTGGACCTAGCCAAACTGATGTAATGTTTAGCTAAAGGCCGACTATTGGGATGCATACTCTGAGCGGCCTATAAAAAGCCTAAGTTCATCATTTATCAGACGAACAAAAGACACATCAACAACATACCACTAAGTAAATGCGCAGAAATTTGATTTACTTTTTCCTTGTAATTTTTTTGGTTT
>NZGS01000037.1 GCA_002690995.1 Rhodospirillaceae bacterium | reverse complement strand
CCAGCCAATAATAATGAATCATCCCCATATTCAGAAAGCAGGTTGATCGTTTCTTCAACCGTATCCGGACAATAATAATCAAAGGCGGCAGGCTTCATTTTATTTTTCTTTCTTGAATCAACTTCCAAACTTTGTTCAGGGTTAATGGAAGATCAATTTGTTCGCACCCCAACGCGTCGGCTACAGCATTTGCCATAACTACCGGCGTCAGCATTGACGAACCATCTCCCATTCCTTTCGAACCCAAAGGGTTTGTAGGCGTATCCGTCCGATAATGGGCAAATTCTAGATGGGGTAAGTCACTAGCATTTGGACACAGATAGTCAGCAAAACTACCACTCAGAAAATTACCATTGTCATCATAGCTCAATTCTTCAAACATTGCCGCACCAAAACCGTGAGCAAAACCACCCCTTATTTGCCCCTCAACGATAATTGGATTAAGAACCCGGCCAACATCGTGCACTGATGCATAACGATCAACCGTCACGCGGCCGGTAGCGGGATCAATCTCAACAGCAGCAAGATCAAAAATATAACCAAAAGTTAGCGCAGAGGCGACACGGTCTTCTTTGTCCGGTGATGCGAGCACATCTGGGTTATAGTATGCTATGTCACTCAGACCAGGTTCCAAGTCGGTTGGTAGACTTACCGGATCCCAGTGCGCTGCCGCGGCAACGCGTTCAATAGGTATGGCTGTGTCAGGGATTCCAACAACACGCGCTCCTCCACCGACTAACTCTATATCTTCTGTCGCCACTTCCAAAATATTGGCAGCTATTTTTATGAGTTTCATTGCAATTTTTTCAGCACTTCTAGTGAGCGATGTTATCACTATAGAAGAAAACCTATTAGAATAATTACCTGATGCAAGTGACCATCCTCCTGTCCCAGTATCTAAAGCCGTATTAACGTTTATTTTACTTGGGGATAAGCCAAGAATGTCCGCTACTATTTGGGCGGCCACCGTTTGATGTCCTTGCCCCGCTGGTGTACTATCTAAATTTACACTCACAGCACCACTTGGATCAATTGTAACACTAGCTACCGCTGTTCCTCCAGACCGGCCCCCGGCGCGCTTCCTTTCTTCTGCGGTTTGAGCTAACGTGACATAGGCCATGTTAGACCCTGAGGGCTCCACCCCTGCTCCCATTCCAATTCCAAATAGTTTACCTGCCGCTCTCGCCTGCTTTCTGCGTTGTTTAATATTTTCGTAATTTGAGAGTTTTAAGAGCAGATCTAGCGCTTCTGAGTAATTACCGGAATCATAAATGGCACCTGCTGGAGCATGGAATGGAAATTGGTCCTTTGGTATAAAATTTTTTCTCCTAATCTCAGCCGTATCTATGTTCAGTTTTCGCGCTGTGAGATCCATCATTCGTTCTAGACCATAGTAAAACTGAGGCCCTCCATAACCTCTATTTAAACCTACCGGCATCTTATTCGTGCTAACTAACGTGTTTTGTATCGAAATATTTTTAACAGCATAGCAACCGTTCGAAGCCGCATGCATACGATAAACAGAAGCAGGTTCCGGCGCCCTTACATAAGCGCCGACATTAACACAATTCTTAAATCGCAACCCCAGCAATGTGCCGTCCGAAGCAAAAGCGGCTTCCAATTCATCTGCCCTATCGGCGGCACTCGAAGATGCCATTAAATGCTCTAGACGGTCCTCTGTCCATTTGAGAGGTAGACCACTTATGCGGCTGGCTGCAGCCAAAAGAACAATGTAAGGATAGATGGACTGCTTTAAGCCAAAGCTGCCACCGCTAAAAGGAGCTGAGATGAGTCTCAAAAAGTTTCCAGAAACCCTCAAGGCGCGTGCCATTATAGGTTGCAGGATGTAGGGCCCTTGAAAGTTTGACCAAACTGTATACCTGTCTGGTTGCCGCTCAAATTGTGCTATGACGCCAAACGTTTCCATTGGTGTTGCAGATTGCTTAGGATAACGCCAATTAAGCTTAATAACGTGATCCGCTTCAGCAAAGGCATTGTCCGGGTCTCCATAAACGAATTGTCGATCATGCAGGACGTTACTACCTACTTTCTCATGCAGGGGAGGCGCCATGGCCTTGATAGCCTCTAGAGGGTCTACAACGGCTGAAAGCTCATTATACGTGACATTAATTACTTCTGCAGCATCTTCGGCTAGATAACGATCATCGGCTATAACTAAAGCGACAGGCTCGCCGACATATCGTACTTTCTCCACAGCTATCGGGTAGTAGGTCACTGGAGCACGAATAGCACTCACAAGAGGGTCCGTTATCGCCGAGATATCGTCTCCTGTTAATATGCTGTAAACGCCTGGCATTTTTAGTGCAGCACTGATATCGATATCTATCAGCTTTGCATGCGGGTATGGGCTTCGGAGAAAACATACATGTTTTATTCCTGGGACAGGAGATAGGTCATCAATATACCTGGCATTTCCAGAAAGTAGAGCTGCATCCTCTACACGCGGGACCGCTTGACCAATCCAAGGTTCTTTATTCCTTGTCATTCTACGCACTCAATACTTTGTAAGTTCCTTTGTTCTTATCTTCAAAAGAAATAACTCCTAATTCTTTTAGACAGAACTTTTAACTCTTTGAACAATTTGAATTAGATCAATGTTCTAATTCGCTCCAATAATTCTTTGTTAACTTTTCGGGGACCTTTGTCGCGCCTATTTTTATGGCGACGTTCTCCTGGCAACCTAACACCTTCGATAGCTTTAATACGCCGGAAAAACTCTTCGCAATGCTCCGACCAGTTATCCCCCGCAACAAGCTGCGGATTTATCGCCAAAATAAATTCACCGCCCTTCGCCGGCCCCCCATCATTATTGTCAGTTTCTCCCGCCTCAAACGAGAAATTGTCTCCTGTCATTCCGGCCGATAACAGCTCTATCATAAGAGCAATTGCTGAGCCTTTGTAACCACCGAATGGAAGAAGGACCCCTTTGAGTATCTCCGCGGGATCATCGGAAGGTTTTCCATCCGGCCCCAAGCCCGTGCCGTGCGGAACTTCATGCCCATCTCTCGCCGCAATTTGAACGTCGCCCATAGCAAGCGTAGATGTCGCCATATCGAAAACAAAAGGATCATTATCTGGCCTAGGCCAGGCGAAAGAAACTGGATTTGTTCCAAAAAATGGGGTGGAAGCTCCCGCCGGCGCAACCGCTGGCTTGTATACGGTGCAGGCTAATCCCATCAGACCATTTTCTGCTAGGAATTCCGTCTCAGGCCAGAGTGCAGCAAAATGAAAAGTATTAATTAATCTTACCACCGCTACCCCTGTATTCTTTGCGGCCTCTACGGCAACAGGCAAACCCTTTTCTATTGCAAGAGGTGCGTAGCCAAAGTCACCATCGACCGTCACTATCGATGCAAGTTTATTGTCAATTTTGGGCTGCGCATCTCCTTTAACCTTTCCAGACTTTAAGGAGGCGACATAACCCGGCACACGAAACAAACCATGCGAAAGTGAGCCATCGCGCTCAGCTGTAGTTACGGTTCTCGCTAGAGCATTTGTATTATTCTCGTCACAACCGTTTTTCGAAAATACTGTTTTGGCCAGTTCAGATATCTCATCCAAACTCAAGTCTTCAATTTCTATATTTGACATACCGGTTCCAGAAGTTTGCTGTTTCCCACAAAAGTTCCGTAATGACGGAATAGTACGGACTACATTTCAACATGCTTAAAAAATTTGGCAAGCCTTAATATAATTTGAGCCGGCAATTACTCGTTGGCTTTCCATTTGAGCCAAGCAGATGCATATCAAATGTTTTGGAATTATATTCCTTAACGATGAGTGATAATTCATCATCCCAAAACATTGGCCGCCGAAACCAAACCTGTAGATCAAATGATTTGCTCTCGAAGTTTTCTCCAATAAATTTTCGATAAAAATGGAGTCCCATTAGCCCAGCTGCAATTGGTGCACGAAATCCATGTTGCTTAGCAACCTTTGGATCGGAATGAATCAAGTTTCCTGCTTCAGAGCTAAAGTCAGCCACCTTTTTCGGATTAAGTAAATATCGATTTCTCTCAAGAAATCCATCTAACTGCTCCGAGGGTCTAAAATTTTCGTGGGATTTCTCCTTAGCGCCGACTGGCACAATTCCAGATCGTTGCGCCTCAACTCGAACATTACCCATTGGGTCCGTGTACCGAAATTCACAGCTCAGTATACACCCCCGTTCATGCGGCAATACTTCTCTAATCTTGCCATTGACAATGATTGCTTCACCTAGAACAAAAGGACTATGTTGATGAAATTTTTGAAATAAATGCACTGCCCCCAAGACCGGGACATCAGCGGCCATTAATATTTCAAGCGTCGGCAAACCGAGCATAGTGATATCAACTTCATTGCCATAAATAGACCCATCTATGTCACAGCAACTGAGCTTGTGTCGTTGTTCTTCTTCGGAAACTTGAATTACCGTTTTTGGAAATTCAAACCCTGGCGACAGGTGATTTCTATTCTTCATTACTTTTCCAGACCGAACTACTAAAGAGGATAGAAAACGTTCAATTAATCTAATCGAAAGAATATAACTGGATAGGCGGTATCATAAACCCCACCCTTCATGGTTAATGAAAGCTTTCTTTTGACGTTGGCCGTATAAATTGCATGAGCTTCGCCGTAAACCATTGCACCACCAGAGAATACATTAAATTCTGACTTATCACTATTCCGCATTTTAAATGATACTGGCTGCGATGCACTTGGCGTTAAAAGAATATTGAGTTCTGAGAATTTATTTTTAAAACCGCCAAAATTTCGGGTTGGCAACAGGGTCAAAGTATAAGGGTACGACCCTAAAAGACCCTTTACGTTATTTTTCTCTATAAAAAGACCCCACGGATCAGTTCTATTTTTTGGTAATGTTTTACCGTAAACCAGCGGGATAATACCCTCTATCAGGAGATCCATTCCCATCATTGATTTTTCTATTTCAACATCATCTAATTCAACATATTGTTCGATTATTTCTTCAAATGATTTGATCTGTTGCCGCGTATCGTTGGAGTCCCCCATGATGGTTATCTTCGTCTCAAAAGGAACAGTCGTCATTCCTTTGGAAATTGCGCGCTTTATATCACTTGTTTTAATCTTGGTTTCAATCAGTTCTGCTTTGCATCCGCCTAGTAAAATTAGAATAAAGCATGATAAAAAACTAACTACACGTTTGGACATCTATTCTATTCCGATTTTCCTCAATATTACGCTGCAAAAAGCCATCTTAGTCAAAACGTCGAGCAGCAATGTACCCACCAGCAGCTGAAGTTCCTGTTATTACCATGCCCCATATCATGTCAACGAGAGACACTGTCAGCGACCAACCCTTTAAAGTTGCCATGTTTGTCATATCGTAGGTTGCGTAAGCCAGTAAACCCAATAGTGCGCCATCCCGAAGGACTTGTACGAAGTTCCTCGTTTT
The DNA here is from genome assembly GCA_002690995.1 of Rhodospirillaceae bacterium. GTDB lineage: Bacteria > Pseudomonadota > Alphaproteobacteria > Thalassobaculales > Thalassobaculaceae. Next base: position 4,344 of record NZGS01000037.1, on the reverse strand, counting down.
GAGTGCAGGTCTAATTGCGAAGTATACTATTCCCAAAATGTAGCCAATATAGAAAATGGCAGCCATAGACCATTTAGGCTTTTCGAGTAATAGGTCCCCAAGCGCTCCAAAATAAAACTCCGTTGCGACAATCCCGAGCCATATACCGTCCATCAAACAAAAAGTAATAAAAGCTCCCAAATAGGCCGCTGTATAAACCTTCATCTTTCTATCCCTCTGAGCCGTATTTAAAAATTAGTTAATCTCTGATGCTTCACGAAGACTGGAAATCATAGAAACCCTCATCATATACTCCCTAGCCCTCTGTTTATCTTCCATTAATTCGGCTAGAAATTCCCTGAACTGACCCTGTGCCTCGGGCGTCTTTGCTTCTAGGTTTTGCTTATTTTTTATACTCTGCTTATTCACATATTCTAAGGCGATTGGTCTACGCTGTTTTTCATAAAGGTCTAATACCGAAGCATTCTTTCGATTATGCCAGAAATCCGTAATTTTTTCAGCCAAATTTAAAGCATCGTGAATACCTCCATTCATCCCCATACCACCCAATGGATTATTAATATGCGCAGCATCACCAATTAAAAATATTCTCCCTTTCCGGTAATCAGTCGCTACACGCTGATGAACGTTATACAACGTTTTATGTGCTACTTCGAAAGTATCAGACGAAGCTTGTACCCACTGCATTCGCTTTTCTATGCTCTCAGCATTAAAGATGTCTGCGTCCTTCTCATCTCGTTGAACGGGGAACATAACTCTCCATAATCCCGGTACCTTCAAAAGAAAAAACCATTGCTCCGGATCAGCGTAGTAGTTCACGAATGACAAGTCTTGTATATATTTTTTATAATCAAAAGCCGTTGAAACAACTAGAAACCTGTCCTCCCAAGTAAAACCTTCGAAGTTTATACCAGATAGCTGTCGAACCGCGCTATTTGCACCGTCAGCACCTATAAGTAGGTTCCCATTATATGACTGTTCCCCGTTTGGCGTATCTGCAATTACTGCTACTTCGTCTCCAGTTTGCTTGGCTCCTTTAATCTTATGGTTAAAGTAAATATCATCTACGCCTTGTTTGGATAACCAATCCAGAAGATGAAGGTTGAGCTTAAATTGCTCACATTGAACATGAAATGGATGATTAGTTTCTGCTGAGATAAGATCAAAATCAAATTCTGCCAGGCACCCATTTTCCCGATCCCTATACTGGAACGTCGGCGCTATTAACCCTTCATCAATTAAAACTTTTGAGGCTCCAAATGGTTCTAAAAAATCTAATGTTGGCGGATGAAAAGTGGATGCACGCAAGTTTTTTGGTAAAGAAGCTTCCGCTTCAAATATGCAAACTGGTATGTTTGCGTTAGTCAAGTAGGCTGCCAAAGACAGACCTGCAGGTCCAGCACCCGCAATTAGAATTTGATCGACCATGACACCAAAGCTTAATTTTAGGTAATAACCAGTGTCAATATTCTTCGCTTATTAATTATATTCATTGGTATTTGACGGATAACCAGATGCAGTATTTACTGCGCCAATTATTGACCAATCGAACCCGGCGCACCAATGATAATGATGCGCTAGAAAGAATTTTTTCTCGAAATAATTCCACTGCTGCAATCATTCGACTTTTTGGACTACTAGCGCGCGTTCAATAATGGAGCAATTTTCAAACAGATGGCTATCACTTGCAAGCCAGTGTTTTGTAACCACCTTCTGCTATTTCATCACAGTGCTCTCTGAAGGCAGGATGACCGCCACTGTAACGCATAATCCTGGGAACCTTTTTTCCTTCCACATTATTGTTGACACCAGTCATCCAGGACCCAATTTCGTTCATCAACAGGTCTTCCCCTAACCCTAAAACATAATCTGTCCAATCGCGAACTCCCTCCGAAGTAGCTGCGACCCGAGTAAAGTCTTTCTCCATAGCATGCTTAATTACTCCAGTAATCCACTCTACACTATACTCAGCCGTGCGCGTGTAATTACCTAGACCCGAATGAGGCCCCATCGCCATAAACATATTGGGGAACCCTTGAACCAAAAAACCTAAATATGTTTGTGGTCCATCTTTCCAAACTTCCTTCAGCTTAACACCTTGCTCGCCTTCGATATCAATCCTTTCGAAGGTGCCTGTGATTGCGTCGAAACCAGTCGCATAGATGATTATATCAAAGTGACGCTCCTGATCATTCGTCAAAATCCCATTTTCTGTAACGCGCTCAATCGGCGTATCGTTAATATCAACAAGTTCAACGTTATCTTGGTTATAGACTTCATAGTAGTGGGTTTCCAAAGGAACACGCCGCGTTCCAAACCCATGGTTTTTTGGAATAAGTTTTTCTGCTGTTACGGGGTCGTTTACACGCTGCCTGATTTTACTTGCAATAAACTCACTCGCCAAATCATTTGCTTCACTATCCACAAGCATATCGTCAAAATTACCTTGCCAAATACCAAAGCCTGGACTTGCATACAATTTTTCCCAAAACTCTTGCCGATCCTCTGGAGAAGTTTCCAAAGTTTTCCTAGGATCAGTTGAATGAATATAACACCCTGGCGTCTCTTTACATCTTTCTAGGATTTCAGGATAACGTGCACGTATATCTTGCATCTCTTCTTTAGAAATTTTTCCGTTATTCAGAGGCGCACACCAATTAGGATTTCTTTGATATACAGATAATTGGCCGGCGTCCTTCGCTAGCTCCTGTATTGCCTGTATAGCTGTTGCTCCAGTTCCTATTATCGCCACATTCTTACCGGTGAAATCAATTTTTTCTTTTGGCCAGTGATAGGTATGGAAAGACTGGCCTTTAAATTGAGAAATACCCTCAATGTTAGGCATAACAGGTGCAGACAGGATGCCTATTGCCGTTACCAGAAATCGTGCGGTAACTTTCTCCTTCGTGTCCAAAATAATATCCCAGCAGCCTTCAGCTTCTTGGTATTTTGCAGCAGTGACGGTGGTATTGAATTGGATATCCTCCCTCAGATTAAATTTATCTGCCACGTAATTGAGATAGCGCTCATTTTCTGGTTGAGAGGAGAAATGCTCTTGCCAATCCCATTCATCCATCAGTTCTTTGGAAAATGAATATCCGTAGGTCCAGCTTTCCGAGTCAAACCTTGCGCCGGGATAGCGGTTCCAATACCACGTTCCGCCAACACCACTTCCAGCTTCATAAGATCTTACTCTTAATCCCAATTCGCGCATACAGTGCAACTGATAAAGACCTGCGACACCGGCACCGATTATAATGACATCGTAGTCCAATTGTTTATTGTTATTCTCACAGTAGCTAGACGCCCCATTGACGCTCATCCGCTCATCCTCCAAAAACTGAAACACTCACACTCTGGCAATGCTCTAAAGCACGTAACTAATTCACCAAGGGTGCTGATATTTTAGTTGAATTTATACCGTAAATTTTTTTTACCCTCAATGACATTTGATTTATTCGAAAGAAGTTTTGCAACGATAATATATCCTTGAATTTGTTCCAACTATATTAACGTTTCGTAATTTGCGCTGCAAATATTATTATGTTACTGTCTAACAGGTGCCTATAGATAATTAAGTTACGTAGTGACGATGGGAATACTCCGTATTGTTTCAACAACTCTACTAATGTTTCTAGCGGTTTACTCAGTGATAACCGCTCTCGGAGCTTTTGCTGGTATAACAATATATTTTCCATTTAATATTTCAAATGCAGAATCAATTCCCTACCACCGTTGGCAATCAATGCGGGTGGCTGTTTTGTTGGCTTTTGCGTATTTCACACTACTCCACATATTTCGTGTAACGAAGCCGTTATATCCCATAAAATTTCTGGAGATATTTATTAAAATTCTGACGCTTACAGGGATTGTAATCTTCTACCGTACCGGCATGCTTGCTAGCGACTTTGGCATTATATTATTCTTTATTGGTTGCTCAACCATTTTACATGTTTCAGCCAGACCAAAATTACGGAAATATTTTTCAAGAAAGTAATCGTCCTTATGCCCCAAGTACTTCTTTATTTAAAAATGCTTTTGTACTAATTTAAATATCTGCGCACAAACGAGAATTCATATGCCATCTCCAAACAAGAAGTTGTTTCCAAACTTATTGAAAATCCAAACAATATTTTATCGTCTTGTCTGTTCAAATAAAGCAACATCAAATCGAAATTAATTTTATCATAGCTATAATCACATTTTCAAAATGATCGTCGTCGCTGCAGATAGAGTAAGACCGCAGCATTCTCTTCAAATCGAAATTAAAGATGCGTTTTCAATCGCTGAATGGCGAAAAATTAGTTGTAAATATTAGAACCCAAAAGATAGGATATCGAACTG
>NZGS01000036.1 GCA_002690995.1 Rhodospirillaceae bacterium | reverse complement strand
TAAAAACAGAAAATGATTATTTTGTCACGTTAAATCCTAATATGAGAATTAACCCAGACACAATTATTCTGGAGCAAGAATACACGCATCCATTCTTTGATGAAAAAGCGCTTAAATCACAAAAGTTTCTATGGGATCTTCAAGGAGTTGACCGGCTTTGGTTTTGTGGAAGTTATTTCGGTTACGGGTTCCATGAGGACGGCCTTCAATCCGGCCTTGCAGTTGCCGAAGCGCTAGGATCAATATCTCGGCCATGGAGTGTAGCTGGCCAAAACGATAGGCTCCAATTATCAAGGCCGCATAGGACATCGGCATGATAGAAACTTCTTCAATTTACGAAGGTGTTGTTTTCCATCAACGCTTACGCCCAAAGAAGCACCGACTTACATATAAAGTATTTTCTTTACTTCTTGATTTAGACGATCTCGGAGCAGTCGAAAAATTTTTTCCCTTGTTTTCTATAAACCGCTGGGGGATCTTTTCATTTTTCGAGAAAGATCATGGTTCAACAACAGGCACCCCTCTAAAAACATGGGTCGAGGAGCAGGTTAAATCAGTCGATATTGAATTTAAAGAGCTGAAAGTAAAACTGCTATGCTATCCCCGTGTTCTAGGTTACGGTTTCAATCCTCTAAGTATTTACTTTTGCTACTCAGAAAATAAGCAACTTGTATGCGTTATCTATGAAGTTTGTAATACCTTTCTTGAACGTCATTCTTATATTATCCCTGTAACATCTGCACTTTCCGATACAATCAAACAATCTTGCAAAAAAGAACTTTATGTTTCCCCCTTCGTCGATATGAATGCTGAGTACCGTTTTGAAATTAGTCCACCAGACCGTGGGATTAGTGTGTTGATCAAAGAAAATGATGAGGATGGTGTGTTTCTAATAGCTTCTTTCGTTGGAAAAAGGCGTAATATCACTGGACTTTCTTTATTTAAGTACGTATTTCAATATCCGCTCATGTCCGCTAAAATCATTCTTGGCATTCACTGGGAAGCCGTTAAGTTGTGGTTGAAGGGAGTACCGTACTTCGCTCACTCTCCGGCTGATAGGAAAGTAGCTTCTAGCAAAATAAGACCTGATACGAGAAACTAAACGCAACCCATGAATAACGATCAAAGACAATCTACTGAAGAGAAACTTGAGCCTCGGCGAAAAAGGCCCGTCTTTTGGGAGGCTCTTCTAGACAAATGGTTATCACGGATAAAAGCAGGAGAGCTAAGAGCAGTTTTTCCCTCCAATTTTCAGAAGGTCTACTCGGGAGGCCAAGTCGGACCGACTGCAGATATTCAAATAAACAGCTGGAAATTAGTTCCACGCCTTCTGCTGTCAGGCGATATGGGCCTTGCCGAAAGTTTTTTAAGTGGGGAGTGGGAAACATCAAACTTAACTCAACTAATATTGCTCGGTGATATAAACGAGAGAGCCCTCGGGAATGCTGTGACCCCATCAAAATTTATTAATTTAATTGAAAGGCTCAGACACCAGAGACGAGACAATAGCAAGCGAGGAAGCAGACGGAATATTGCTGCGCATTATGATTTGGGAAATGAGTTCTATTCACATTGGCTAGATAATTCTATGTCGTATTCCTCAGCTTTGTTTACAGACTTTGGTGAAGAACTTGAAGTCGGCCAAAACCGTAAATATCAACGATTAGCGAAAGCTCTGAAACTAAAAGAAGGTGATCAGGTACTGGAGATTGGGTGTGGTTGGGGCAGTTTTGCGGAGATTGCAGCTAAAGAATATAAATGCAATGTAGTTGGCATAACCTTATCTAACGAGCAAGCCAAGTTTGCACAAAGGCGTATGCAAGAAAACCAAGTGTCTAACTTGGTTGATATTCGGATAGAGGATTATCGAGACGTGCAGGGCAGTTTTGATAAAATCGTTTCCATAGAAATGTTCGAAGCCGTAGGAGAAGAGCACTGGAGAAACTATTTTGAGACTATCAAAACCCGCTTAAAGCCGGAAGGACTTGCTGGCATTCAAAGTATCACGATTGCAAATGAGTTTTTCGAGACCTATAAAAGGCGGCCGGATTTTATCCAAAAATACATTTTCCCTGGGGGAATTTTGCCAAGTGAGGATAAATTAAATAATGCCGTAAGCTCTGCGGGGCTGAAAATCTTGGACGATTATTATTTTGGTAAGTCCTATGCAGAAACGCTACGGCGTTGGCAGTCAACATTTGAACAAAAGTGGGACGACATTAAAAACCTTGGTTTCGACGAGAAATTCCAAAATATGTGGCGCTATTACCTTAGCTACTGTGAAGCAGGGTTCGAAACTGGTCACATAAACGTTGGCCAATTTTTAATAGGATCAAAATAATTAAACGTTCACTTAATAAAAAACTTTTGCTTATCTACAGTTTTCCAGCTTTAGCTATTTCTATCCCAACCATTCCCATCTACATTTATCTTCCAACTTTTTATGGCGTAACACTTGAACTGGGATTAGCGGCGACTGGTTTTGCTTTATTATTGGCGAGGGTTTTTGATACAATTACCGATCCTATTGTTGGGATAATAAGTGATCGATTCCCAATAAAAAGAAACTACAGAAAACCATGGATTGCAATTGGGTCAATTATCGCAGCCATCGGTTTGTATCAGCTATTAAATCCAGCTAACGATGCTGGGATAGTCTATTTAATAAGCTGGTCTATCATACTATATCTCGGCTGGACACTTGTTGCGGTTCCTTATTTGACATGGGGCGCTGAACTCTCGACTGATTATAACGAGCGCACCTCGATAACAACAACCCGTGAGACGGCTGGTATTTTAGGAATTTTAACCTGCGGAGTAATATTTGTTCTTTCGACTAACTTACAATTCTCTGAAATGGAAACAATCAGCATAATAGGTTGGGTTGCCATAAGTCTAGGCGCAGTTTTCATTCCATACTTGCTTAAAAAGTTGCCAGATGCCGGTATTACACGACTAAAGAAAGAAGAAAATTCACGCAGATCCTTTTTGAAATCGCTTCTACAACTTACTCGTAACAAACTATTTATTCGATTGCTTACAGCGTGGTTTTTAAACGGTGTCGCTAACGGGATACCATCGGTGTTATTTTTTCTTTATTTAGAGAAAGTACTAGGTGTTAATGAAACACAACGCGCCATCTTGATACTTATTTATTTTTCAGCCGCTGTCATTTCGATGCCTGTATGGTTATCACTTGGCTATGCTTTTAATAAGCATCGTATCTGGTGCTATGCGATGTTACTTGCAATAAGCGCCTTTGCACTAGTCCCTTTTTTACCTGAGGGAGCTTTTTACCTATTTTCCATTGTTTGCATTCTAACTGGAGCATGTCTTGGGGCGGATTTATCTATTCCTCCTTCTATTCAAGCAGACGTATTAGATTTCGATAAACTTCAAACAAAAAGCCAGCGCGCTGGCCTACTATTTTCATTATGGGGTATGGCAACAAAGCTGGCCTTAGCCTGCAGCGTTGGTCTAGCATTTCCTCTATTAGATTGGTTGGGGTTTGACCCAAACACACCGAGTATAAGCGGTAAGGATGCATTAGTATTTCTGTACGCACTTCTTCCGATTGGCTTTAAATGTATAACCGTCCTTACTATCTGGAATTTTCCCTTAGACCGAAAGAGACACGGAATTATAAAACGCCGTCTTTATGGCACTTCCAGTTAAACTGTTTTCATCTATTTTTAATCAGTTTCTTTGTAATTGAGAAAAAAATTCTATACGGCATCAGGCGCAGTGCTTTCATTATAAAAGCAAACCTTTTTGGAAACACTATTTCAAATTTACAATCCTCAATTTCCCGAAAGATCCGCTCAGCTGCATCCTTTGCGGTAATAATGAAAGGCATTTCAAAATCATTTTGATCGGTAAGTGGGGTCTCAACGAAGCCAGGGTTTATAAGTGTTAGCCGTACATTATATTTCATTAGCTCTGGCCGTAACGATTCACACATATTAATCAAAGCCGCTTTACTCGCACCATAACCTGAAGCTGATGGCAAACCTCTATAGCCCGCCAATGATGCTACAACAGCGATATGACCTTCTCCAGCCGAAACGAACTTAGGAATGATTTCGGACAAGGCATTGACCACACCCATGAAGTTTACCTCCATCAAGGTGCGAATTTTTTCTACCGAAAAGCTCTCCACAGAAATGGGCATATGTGTTCCCGCGTTTAGGACAACTAAGTTTGGAAAGCCTATTTCTTTCTCCATCTCCGCTATCGTTCTGACAGTGGCATCTAAGTCTGAAACGTCTAGGGGATATTTATTGATTTGTTTATTTGCAAACTCATTTTGCAAACTTATTAAATCATTTTCTGTTCTCGCACTTACAGCAACTCTCCACGAGTTTTCAGCAAAAATTTTTGCTAATTCTCTGCCTATACCTTTGCCAGCCCCCGTAACCCAAACAGTATTAACGATCTTAGTTACTCCGCAAATTTGATTTCAGTCTTTTGATGCAAGACATTGTTGGCAGACATACGTAATGATGCTGCCATCCTTTCCTTTAAACTCCATACCAACCCAGCGGCCTTTCTGGTCGTACCACACCTCAGTATCCAAATCGCCCGTGTAAGAGTATCTCTGACTTTTTATTTCTCCGTGCCCACTTTGTAATGTTTCTAGGCCCCTGGCGATAATATCCACCCTGTTTAGTTCTCCCGTCAGGGTATTCAGCACAACTTTCTCGTTTATAACATTGGCATTCCAATGATTAGTTGGAAACAATGGCAAAGGCGTTTTAAATTTTTTTTTGGGGCTTTCGATTAAAAATTCTCCAGTCTCTTTCCGTCCTTTTAATGAAAATGGCTCCCCGTCGTCATCTACGATGACGCTAATTTCACTTAACACACCGTTTTTCCAATTAGCCTTAGAAAAATATTTAAAAGCATACACGCGTATAAATAAGACTTTTATCTCTAATTCGAATCGAGTGGTTACCCAAAAATCATCCTTACTACCCGAGAAAGTAGCTTCATGGGATCCAACTTTTTCCCCATCCCGTACAACATCAAATAGAATCTTATTTTGATACAAATCAAACGGGTTTTGGGAAACTAACCCTTTTGATTCTAATCCACGAGATTGGCTCAATATCATTATAAAGATGAGCGATCCAATATATACGCAAGGTGAATTTAAAGAGAAGTATTTCACTTTTTACTAGTTGCCTTACAAACTAATTTTTTTGCATTACTAAGTTTATTTAGATGAAGCTAGGTCATTGAGCAAATTTGCCATATCTACTAATCGTTGCGCCTTTTCCACTATTGGATAATCAACAAAATAACCATCAACTTGTATAGATGCCACACCCTCCGCCTCTGCTCTTTCAAATTCGCTTATCACTCGTTTTGACCAAACGACCTCTTCTTCACTAGGTGTGAATGTCTTATTTGTTACAGCCACTTGATCAGGATGAATACACATCTTCCCTTGAAACCCCAGTTTCAAAACGTTCTGACACGATTTTAAATATGCATTGTGTTCTTTAATATGAATAAAAACTGTATCTATTGGAGGTTCCAAATCCCCAAAACGTGATGCTAAAACAAATTCTGACCTTATTGGTAAAAGCTCCTCTTCCGATAAACTCCATTCCATTCCAAGATCTCGGGTATAATCACCCCCACCAAAAGCGAGTCTACGAACACGAGATGAGGTTGTTGCAATGTCACGTATTAATGCAGCACCTTTGGCTGTTTCGATTATTGGCATAAGCTCAATACCGCCAATAGGTAGATCTCTTTCTTTCTCAAGATTACCCAAAAACCAATCAACTGATTTGAGATCAGCTGGACTTTCTAATTTTGGCAGAACAATTCCATCTAGGTTTTCAGTAACAATTGAATAAATGTCCCCAAAACAGAAATCTGTATCGTATGCATTTACCCTTACAAAAACTGCACAATTCCTTTTTTGCTGGAGACGTTCATTTATAACTTGCCTGGTTTTTTCTTTTTCTGAAATAGCTACTGCATCCTCTAGGTCTAAGATGACAACATCAGAGCCCAAGCCCAGCGCTTTATCAACCCGTCTCTCATGATTCCCTGGAGCGAATAGGTAGGTTCTATTTGCATGTTTTCTCATATTACGCCACTTTCTTTTAATGTGCTCAGGTCTGAGTCAGAAAGACCTAACTCCTCTCGGTATAAGTCCTCATTATGATCACCAAGTCCTGGGCCCAGATTATTAATAGTTCCTGGTGTCTCTGAAAGCGTTGGAAAGACATTTGGGACAGCAACATTTCCTACACCGGGCACACTTACATGCTTAATAGTTTCCCTTGCCTTAAAGTGCTCATCTTCAAAAATATCTGCAATCGAATTTATTGGCCCTGCCGGTACACCATTGTTATTGCACACATCGATAAGTGTTTCCCTGGGGAAACTGCGCGTCCATTTCTCAACCTCTGCGAGCACTTCCACTCTATTCTTAAGTCGTGTGGCTTGCTCTCCAAATTTTTCTAATAAGTCTTTACGCTTCATTGCGATTGTAAGACGTTCAAACATTTTATCTGTCGTGCATGCAATTGCTAAAAATTTTCCATCGCCAGAGGGGAAATGCCCATGCGGACACGCATTTAGAGTTCCCGTTCCCTCTGGTTGTCTTACAAACCCATCAGTTGCATATCTCGGTGCGATTTCATCTAGTGCTCTAAAGACACTTTCAAAGAGTGCGCAATCTACTACTTGCCCTTCACCCGTTGCCTCTCGGTGCCTTAGGGCCATCATGATCCCAATGCAACCATTCATACCCGTCATATAATCACCTAGCGATGTGGAACCTGGAGTAACAGGTATTTCTCCAGATATCCCTGACAAATATGTCAATCCGCCAAAGGCATGTGCTATTCTGGCGAACCCCGGTCTATCTTTATATGGGCCTGTTTGTCCATAACCCGAAACTCTTAAGAGTATCAAACCTGGATTTATTTTCTTCAAAGTTTCCCATCCGAGTCCCCATTTTTCTAACGTACCGGGACGAAAATTCTCACACATTACGTCTGCCGTTTTGACCAGTTTTTTTAAAAGTTCTGCGCCCTTTTTCTTACTGAGATCAAGTGTTATTGAGCGTTTATTTCTTGCTTCGTTTAACCATGCGAGAGACTGATCTGCTAGATCCGTTCTAGTACCGTATCTTCTCCACGGGTCACCTCCATTTGGATGCTCCACTTTTATAACGTCGGCTCCAAATTCCCCCATAATAGTTGCAGCATGGGGGGCTGCTATAAAACATGCTATATCAAGCACACGAATACCCGTCAGTGGCTTAGAGTCTTCTGTCATTAGTTTTATCTTTCCATCTTATTTGAGGGAAACAAGAGATTAATTCTGTATTCCGATAAACTTTTATATTACAAAATTTTAACGGGCGAATACATCGACATCTTATTCATTTTCCAAACAAATGACTATTTCCCTATTTAAATTAAGAAATATTGTTGTTGCGATTAACAGTGTTAATACTTTTTACATCATATTTTTTTCGATACATTACAGTAAATTAACCAGAATTTTTGGGCTTATGTGAGAGGTTTTATAAAGATGCAAGATAAAATTGGATGGATCGGATTAGGTAGCATGGGAAACCGAATGGCAAAAAATCTTGCTAAAAACGGATATCAAATGTTTGTTACAGATAAAATGGACACTTCAGCAGCTCCCCAGAGCGCTCATGTTGCAAATACGAATTCAGAAGTAATTTCAGAAGCCAACATTCTAATCTTATCAATACCCGCAGGTCCAGATACGCTAGAGATCACTCAAGAAATATTAAATTCTCCCAGTTCATCGGTTGAAATAGTTATTGACACATCGACAATCGGGATCCCGGACGCAAAGCAAGCAGCTGAACTATTATCGAAAAAGGGCATTGAATATGTAGATGCGCCTGTATCAGGCGGAATAGCCGGGGCAGAATCAGCAACACTGGCCGTTATGGTTGGGTGCAAAGAGAATATTTTTGAAAAGGTACAACCTATCTTGAAATGTATTGGCGCTAATATTTTTCATGTTGGCCCCAACCCTGGTCAAGGACAGACGGTGAAACTTCTAAACAATTTTCTCTCGGCAACAGCCATGGCCGCAACGAGCGAAGCCATGGCTTTTGGCACTGCAAACGGCTTGGATATGAAAGCCATGTTGGACGTAGTAAATGTTTCCAGTGGGAGAAACACAGCAACTATGGATAAATTTCCAAATAGGGTCGCCAACGAGGCTTATGATGGCGGATTTGCTACTAAAATGATGGCAAAAGATGTAAGGCTGTACGTTGAAAATGTTTCTAGATCAAACACACCTTGCAGTATAGCGCCAATTGTAGCTGATCAGTTCGCTAAACTGGAAAAAGAAGAACCTGGCTCTGACTTTACTAGGATCTATCCTTTTATTCGGGACAAGTCATAAACACTGATTGCTGAACTTATTAGTAAACCAAACAGGATCAGCTATCATCCTTTGCACCTGCTTCTGGAAACAACCAAAGCGCTATTATCATAAAAAAAGTCAGCCCAATTATAACAATGGCAACAAAACTGTCGGCGTAGGTTGCTTCCAGCCAAGAGCAAAGAGCCCCAAGCAACACTACCCCAAGAGTAAGGAAAAGTTTAATTTTTGTCGACAAGAGCTCAAATCTCCAATTACTGCGAAAACTAGTTCTGTGATCCTCTAATATCTTTTTAGTTGTTTTACAATTCGAGATTTAGGTCGCAGAAACTAGGGTTGGTGCTTTACCAGCTACGGTAGTTCTGCGCATATCCCGTTTTTCACCTGTGTCTTTAAATGGCCTTACGCGATGCATACATTGCCGGTTATCCCACATCACAAGATCTCCTGGCTTCCATTCGTGCGCGTAGACAAAGCGCCGTTGAGTGGCAAATTCCATCAATTCCCTAATAAAATCCCGTCCTTCTGGTATTTCCCAACCCAGTATTTTTCCAATATGCGAAGAAAGATAAATAGACTTACGTTTAGTGAATTCATTTATTCGAACCATTACGTGCTGTACCGGCTTAAACATTTGTTTTTCTTCCTCGTTAAAATCTGAAAAACCAAGCTGACCGCGCGAGTAAATCAGGGAATGTTCAGTGATGAGGTCTGCTATTTCCTGCTTCGTGCCCTCGTCTAACTCATCATAAACTGCCGGCATAAAGGAAAATTCGGTATTTCCTCCAACTTTTGGGGTACTTCTACAAGAAAGGATAGAAAACTTAGACGGAATATTCCTGAATGAGCTATCGGTATGCCACAATCTGTTCCCTAGATTAAACATACGCCTACGGTCACCCTTTTTCAAAATTTTCCCATCTTGATCAAGATTACTTACATCCGCAAACTCCAAGCTAAGACGTCTTTCATTGCCCTTCAAAACATTAGACCCTACATGTAATTCTAGCTCACCAAAGTTTTTAGTGTAGGACACTTGTTCTTCATCAGATAAAAATTGCTCTCTAAAAATTAAAACGCCAAACTGATCCATGCCTTCTTCAATTTCTGTTACTTCGCTTTTTGAAAGCGGGTGTGACAAATCAATTCCTAAGACTTCCCCGACAAAATATTTGTGTACTTGTTCAATTTTTAACGACATTTTTATTCTACCCAGACTGTTAATTTTACTGCGGTGCGGTTTTCGCTGTCCCTGCTATCGTAGTACGGCGCATATCCCTTGGCTCACTTGCATCATCGAATCTTCGCACACGATGCATGCACTGTCTATTGTCCCAGACTACAAGGTCACCAAGGGACCAGGAATGTCGGTAGACAAATGGCTGACTTGTTGCATGCTCCATCAATTCCCGAATGAGGTCACGCGCCTCAGGTATTTCCCAACCTATTATCGAACCAATATGTGACGACAAAAAAATCGATTTACGTCCCGTGAATTCATTAGTCCTGACCAACCTTTGCTTAACTGGAGCAAAAGCTTCTCTTTCTTCATCCTCAAATTCATTAAAACCAAGCTGCCCTCTCGAATACAGTAAGGAATGTTCTGTCACTAACTCCTCTATTTCCATTTTTGTATCTTGGTCAAGCGCATCATAAGCGGCTGGCATAAAAGCAAATTCTGTATCGCCACCACTTGACGCTACACTCCGACAGGAGAGAAGAGAACACTTGGCTGGGATAACACGGTATGAGCTATCAGAATGCCAAAGCCTATTGCCGAGATTAAACATTCGTCTTCGATCAGAACGCCCAAGCAAATTGCCATCTTTATCAAGATTGCTTACGTCAGCCATTTGGACATTAAGACGACGATCCTTATCTTTAGTAACGTTGCCACCTTTTGCTAATTCTATCTCGCCAAAAGTCTTGCTAAACGTTATTTGCTCTAAATCTGTAAATACTTGTTTCCGAAAAATTAATACTCCAAACTGGTCCAAAGCTTCGTTCAATAGCTGTCCATCTTCTTTCGTTACGGCTTGACGGCAATCTATGCCGGAAACTTCTCCAACAAAATGCTCATGCTTTCTTTCGATCACAATAGTCATTTAAATTTACAAGCCTTTTTCGTAATCAGGGCAATTAAATGCGGGCAAAATAATTTCCTGTAGGAGATTTTAACAACTTCGCGTCCGAATTGTATATCAGAGAGTTAGGCAATTTACTTTTCCTTAAACTATCCCATTTTTATGAAATTTCGAAAACTGCTCTTTATCTATCCCGCATAAGTCTTCTAGAACAGTTTCGGTGTGCTCCCCTAGAAAAGGCGGCCGCTCAATTTGAGCAGGAGAATCTGAAAGTTTGATGGGGCATCCGACAGTTTTATAATTTCCCCTCGGGGGATAATTTATGTCCACAATCATTTCTCTTTCTTTTAAATGCGGGTCCTCTAATACCTCGCCGGTATCTTGACATGCACCGCTGGGTACACCCGCATCACCAAGTATCCGCATAGCCTCATGCTTAGACCTCTGACGTGTCCAACCCTCTATAATAGGATTAAGTGTATCTCTGTTTTCCCACCGTTTCTCTGCTGTTGCATATCGCGGGTCATCTACTATTTCCGGTCGCCCTATCGCTTTCGCAAAAGAACTCCACATTTGTTGCTGGGCAAATATATAAATATAGTCATTTGGCCCACCAGGCGAACACGGGTACGTCGACCCAGGCACATTTCGGCCTAATTGGTTTCCAGTCCGTTTTTGAACACCCCCAAGCCTTTGGTGATCTCTTAAACTTATTCTCATAATATTTGCGACACTATCCTGCATAGAAACTTCTACTTCTTGACCTTTTCCAGTAGCATGTCTTTGTTGTATCGCAGCTAATATACCTATCGCCATATGCATCCCCGTGCCAGAGTCCCCAATCGCCGGCCAAACATATGTTGGCGGGTTTTCTGGAAAACCCGTGGCGCACATTGCTCCGCCCATAGCTTGGGCAATAGGCTCAAAACTCTTAAATCCACTGTACGGGCCATAGGTTCCAAAACCTTTTATTGTTGCATAAATCAATTTTTCATTCACTTTTGATAATACATCGTAACCCAAGCCAAGTCGCTCTAAGGCACCAGGAGAAAAATTTTCAACTAGCACATCGGACGACGCTATTACTTTCTTAAAAAGTCCCTTCCCCTCATCTGTTTTCAAATTGAGTGTTAGACTTTTTTTACTGGAGTTCAAAATAAGAAAAAACAAACTATCGCTATCCTGGTCTCTCATGTTTGTTCTGGCGACATCCCCCTTACCAGGCTCCTCTAGCTTTATTACCTCCGCCCCAAGCCAAGCTAGTATTTGCGTGCAAGCAGGCCCTGCTTGATTATGTGTCATATCTATAACCCGCAGGCCATCAAGCGCCTTTTTCATCTTTTTCTCCAAGTTTTCTCAAGAAAGAGTTAATTTACCCAAAGTTTGCTCATAAGGATCAATAAAATCTAAATTTGGATCCCCTGTTCTGCCATAGCCCCACCAAATTTTTAAGCCAAACAAGGCTTTCTGTCGATCTGACGCTGATTTCAAGATTGCACTGTCGAGTGCAACCGGATAATTAACCTGCGGTCTATACTGTGGGCCACAGAATGTTAATAATATAGCTATTCTATTTTCTTTTGTCACATTAGCACCTGTGCCATGCCAGACCCTCCCATCAGTAATTAAGGCTGTTCCCGAATTACCTTCAGCGGCAACGGTCTCAATGTCTTTGTCCTTAATCAAATCAGGGTGACGTCCAAACATATGGCTGCCAGGAACAAGTCTTGTGCCTCCGTTTTCCTCAGTAAAATCATTCATCATGAATATTACGTTAGAGCAAGCCGCCGGGGCTATCGCATACCTGGCGCCAGACAACCCTATATCACAATCAAATTTTTTTCGCGTCATTGACCCCACCGGTAAATTACGACGGCCTGGTTTAGTTGGTTCGGGGGCCCACCACTGATCTGTATGAAGATCCATTTTCAATCCACCTGGCTTAGCAATATTGGAAGAGAATGATGAAAGCTGAAATTCTTCACCCAAAACATGGCTGACAATTTCGTGCATCTCATTTATTTCCAACACCGCTAAAAATTCTTCCCCTTTATTTGGCAAAAGCCATACCCTCTGATTGATACCACCATTGGCCGAACTAAATACTTCAGACCTCAGCGCACCATTAGGGTCACGAAAATCACCCCATTTTTGAGAGGGACCCCCATCTTCGAAAGCAAGCCCAAGCTGCAATTCTGCAGCTGCTTGTTCTAGAAGTCTTGCTCTAGTTTTTTTTAATAGTGGCTCACTTAAAGCATCCTCTAAAAGACCATATCCCCATTGATCAATGTCGTTAGCAACTTTATCGAGATCATTTGTAGGTGTTGGTAATTGTGATTTGTTCCAAGATACCATTTCTTATCTCCATTCCTCTCTGAAAATTTGCTTTAGATAAAATTCCGCAGCAAGACCGTGTACTTATGACCCGCGACTAGGAATGAAAAAATCGTATATCTGGTTATAGAAGGTTTCTAGTCATTTTTTTGCTAAAAGAGGCCATTGAACTTAAAATCCGTTTATACTTCAGTGGTCCAACGTGCAAACCGCAATAAACTGGGAGTAAAAAATGAAAATGCTAGCCGCTGTACTCCGAGAAACAGGTGCAAAACGGCCCTATGCCACATCGCAACCCGTTCAGATTGAGGAAGTTGAATTAGCTCCGCCACAAGCCGGTGAGTTAATGATAAAAATAGCCGGCGGCGGATTATGCCACTCAGACCTGTCCGTTATAAATGGTAACAGACCACGTCCAATGCCACTTGTTCTAGGCCATGAAGGTTCTGGAGAAGTAGTAGAAGTTGGCGCGGGTGTTCGAGATATAAAGGTTGGCGACCCCATAGTTTTTCAATTTTCGGCCTCTTGTGGTGTATGCAGTAATTGCCTTGGTGGCAAACCTCAACTGTGTCTAACCCATGATACTGCAAGGGCCAAGGGCCATCTAATGGCGGGAGGCAGTCGGCTTACTGACAGCAAAGGTAACGAAATCGCCCATCAATCTGGTGTCTCTTGCTTTGCAGAATATGCGGTTATTGATAGAGGGACTGCGGTAAAAGTTGATAAAGATCTTCCACTTGCAGACGCTGCTATTTTTGGATGTGCTGTGATGACTGGCGTAGGCGCAGTTTTGAATACAGCGCGAATACGAGCTGGCGACACCGTAGCATGTGTTGGTCTGGGAGGCGTTGGCTTAAACGGTCTTTTAGGCGCTAAACTTGCTGGAGCAGAAAAAATCATTGCTGTGGATGTAAATGACGACAAGCTCGGGCTTGCACGGCAACTTGGTGCCACGCATACCGTCAATGCTAAAGATAAAGATCACGTAGAACAAATAAAAGATATTACAGCTGGAGGTGTTGACTACGCATTTGAATTTGCCGGGTCGGTGGCGGCAACCGAGACCTGCTATAAGTCAATCAAAATGGGTGGCCAGGTTATAATAGCTGGCTTGGCACCTTCCACATCACTATTTTCCTTCAGCCCACCAGATATTGTAACATCTGAAAAAGCAATTAGAGGGAGCTATATGGGGAGTTGCGTGCCGGTAAGGGACATACCAAGATATATAGAGTTGTACCGACAAGGAAAACTTGCAGTGGATAAACTGATAAATAAAAGTATTGGCTTTGGTGAGGTTAATGATGGATTCGACAAACTGACTGACGGCTTGGTTATTAGACAAATACTAGAACCCCATTTCGCCTAAAACGACATATGTACTAAGCTGAATGCAACTTATCATGTGTCAATAAGGGCCATCAGATACTGGCCATATCCACTTTTTAGTAATGGGGCTGCAAGCTCGGACATTTGTTTTGAGTCGATAAACCCTTTGCTAAAGGCTATCTCTTCCAGGCAGGCTATTTTCAAACCCTGTCTGTCTTCAACTGTTCTTACAAATTCGGACGCTTGCAATAAAGACTCATGGGTTCCTGTATCTAGCCAAGTGAAACCTCGACCAAGTTGCTGAACCTTAAGGGAATTTTGCTCCAGGTAAACACGATTTACATCGGTTATCTCTAATTCCCCCCTGGCGGAGGGTTTAATACTTTCCGCTATATCAATGACTTCATTATCGTAAAAATAAAGCCCCGTAACTGCCCAGTTTGATTCTGGTTTTACAGGCTTTTCTTCTATACTTTTGGCAAAGCCGTTTTCGTCGAAAGCAACAACACCATATCTCTCCGGATCATTAACATAATATCCAAAAACGGTCGCTCCAGCTTTCAAGGTTGAAGCCGTTGTTAAAATTTCAGATAATCCGTGTCCATAAAAGATATTATCACCTAGAATTAAGCAACAATGATCGTTTCCTATAAATTTTTTCCCGATAATAAATGCTTGAGCCAGACCCTCTGGTTTTGGTTGAACTGCATAGTTGAGAGACAAACCCCACTTACTACCGTCACCTAATAAGAGCTTAAAAGCAGATTGGTCTTCGGGTGTCGTTATTATCAGTATCTCACGAATGCCTGCTAGCATTAGAATGCTTAAAGGGTAGTAGATCATCGGCTTGTCATATATTGGCAGCATCTGCTTTGAAACTGAAATTGTAAGGGGATATAACCTTGTTCCCGAACCACCCGCGAGAATAATTCCTTTCATGCCTATATCCCTTTTTTCTAAATGAGTACTAGTTTGTTAAAAGTTGGGCAACGACGTCACGCATGCCCTCTTTCCAATCTCTTCTCGGCACACTGAAAACTTGTTCTATTTTGTCACAATTTAAAACCGAATTAAGAGGACGCAACGCCGGCGTGGGATATTGGCTGCTCGGGATACCATTAACGAGTGGCACGCTCATTTTGTAATTCCGGAGTTCTTTGAATATTTCTTCCGCAAAACTACGCCATGTTGTCGGGTTCTTGGATGTATAGTGAAAAGTCCCCCATGACGGTTCCAGCGTATTATTAGTTATCCGTTTCGCAATCAGCAAAAGTGCTTCAGCAATATCAATTGCACATGTTGGCACACCGCATTGATCTTCCACTATGTTTAGCTCGCTGCGCTCATTAGCCAATCTCATCATAGTGCGGAGGAAATTATTCCCATGCGCCGCATAAACCCACGAAGTTCTAAAAATAATATGTTTTTCAGTATTATCCCGGATAACAGCTTCGCCAGCCTCCTTTGATCGACCATAAATTCCTAACGGACAAACTAGGTCATCCTCAAGATAAGCATCTGATTTTTTCCCATCAAACACATAATCAGTTGATATGTGTATAATTGGGATTGATAACTTTTCACAAATCTTTGCCAGGTTTTCGGGTGCATCACGGTTTACTCTATAAGCTACCTCTGGACGGTTTTCAGCGTCATCTACCGCCGTATAAGCCGCCGCGTTAATTACAGTGTGTGGACGTAAGTTTTCCAAAATTCTCGCCACAGCTTGACTGTCTGTTATATCTAGTTCTGTACGCGTGAAAGCTGTGGCGTTAACTTCAAAATCATCAGCACGCTTTGAAAGCTCTTTTCCGACCTGTCCATTAGCACCAAGTATCAATATTTTT
>NZGS01000035.1 GCA_002690995.1 Rhodospirillaceae bacterium | reverse complement strand
TTCCATGTTTGTTTTTCTTTCGAAGGATTATTAAGTGCTGTTTCATTTGGTGCATACAAGACCTGTGCTTCGTATACAAGGGATGCAGGAAGCTGTGGCACATTATTCCCCTTGTTCTCAATCATTTTTTGCAATTGGCTGTCCGACTTTGCTAACAAAACCCTTCCTGCTGTAGCCGTTTGATCAGCGGACCCCTTTTCGCCTCTTTCGATGTATGTAGCTTCCCATCCATACGGCGTACTTTGAAATCGATAGTGTCCGTTATCCGCATGGTCTGCTACGTACAGGTTCCAGGACTGATCCGCGTCTTTATGAAATACTCCCGCTAAAAGTCCCCCAAGGGCGTTTACAGACACGAATCTCCCTTTTTGCTTAAGAGCGACCGGCGCTGGACCCAATGTTTCGCGGTCGCCGACCCTGATATCCTTTCCGCCAATCTTTTTCAACAATTCCGCATGATATAACCATTCTCCCGCAATTTGTGGTACATCATTATCAGTTTCATTCTTTAATGCGTTTAAGTCGTCCACTGACCGTGCTAAGAGAGGAATACCAGCCGTAGTCGATTGTTCTTTTGACCCAATATTTCCCGCTTCTAAGTATACACCTCTCCAACCAAGCTCGGTTTGGGTGTATTCGAAAATACCATTGTCGTCATAGTCGGATACATGCAACTTCCACGGCTGACCGGGAGCTTTCTTTAATACACCTGAAAGAACACCTGCCTCACTGCGAGTTGGATCGACAGGTAATTGTAAAAGTACAAAGTGTCCGTTTTGAGAAACGTTCATCATGGTTGGCGATGTTTCAAGAGTATTCTCTACCCTCATTTCGTTCCCATCAAGCGCTTTCAACACTTCAACGGAATAGTACCAATTACCACGAATATCCGGAATTGTCGTTTCCGTCAACGATTTCCCACTTTTGGTCGAATTTAAATTTCGTATAGATGTCCATACGGAAGGTCGTAATGTCTGCAATCGATTGCTCATTCTCTACTTAATAACAATATATTTTTTTTTTAAAATAATTTATCTAAAGATCTCCGGCTATGCACAAAACTGTTCGCACAGTAAATTGACGATTTTTCTCGATCGATTTACAAAATATGAATATTTGCTTTCAATCATTAATAAAAAAAAATATGGCACATACAAACTTTATGGGAGGGGTTTCCTATCATCCTAGAAATCCTTTAAAGAAATTGGAATTGGAGCTTTGTTCATGTTTTCTTCAGGAACCTCGATTTTATCCTGCGTCAGATGTCTATAAGGAAGTTATTCGACGGCCGAACGATAATTATATTTTGTTTCCCGAGAATACGGACAAAACGTGGCAACAAATTTTCGAAGAAGACGTGAATGATGCGTTGTCTTACGATTTCGCGGCAACACTATGTCTTGCTGTGAAGGCACGAAAAGAGTTTCATATGCGGAGTGCGCCCTGTTATTTGCTCGCAATTGCTGCGTCCCATCCTCTTCGACAAAAATTTAATCACGAACGGCCTTCGTTTTTTCGCCAAAGAATTCAGGAGGTCTGTCTTATTTTACCGGACATGGTGAGTATCCTCGATGCATGGAAGCTCCGGAATGGCAGTATCTCGTCGTTTCCATCCTTTTGTAAACGTAGTTTTGCCGATATTATCCAAAAGACCTCCCCTTATCATGCGAACAAGTACCGTAAAGCGTACATCGACATTGTTCGCCTCTGTCATCCCCGAAAGACGTCCTTGACGGGAGAAATGATGCAAAAAGGGAAAATTGCGATGGAGGAAAAAGATCTCCCATGGAATACCTTAATGTCTCGTTGTGGATCGTGGTCAAAAACCTTGGACATGTTGGAATGGAACATGCCTCATATGGCTGCCTTGCGGAATATACGTGGTTTTGCCATTCAGGTGCGTGATGAAGAACTCATCCGAAAGTATTGTACCATGTTAGAAAGTGGTGTGCCAACTGGCAAGCAGTTTCCTTTCCGATATTGGACAGCATATTTATCGTTGACCAGTACCAAATCGTTGAAAAATGTTCGATATCGAAAACGAATTCGTAAATCCGATTTGACAATATTAAAACATTGTTTGGCTTCCTGTATTCAGATTTCTATTCAAAATCATCCCAAACTGGAAGGATCTGTCATTGTCCTTTCCGACAATAGCGGAAGTACATGGGGGCAATTTACATCACAATACGGGACAATGACCGTTGCAGAAATTGGAAATCTTTCAGCTTTGATTACTGCATACAGTTGCACTGGTAAAGGCGTTGTTGGTTTGTTCGGGGAGACTCTTTTAGAATATACTGTCGACAAAAAAATTACCTTGTTGGAAAATTTTGAGAAAATGCAGGATCTTATTGGACCACGTGGAAAAAATGTGGGCCATGCAACCGAGGAAGGGATATGGATTTTCTTTAAGCGGGCCATGAAGTCCCCTACAGACTATCATTACGACCACTTCTTTTGTTACTCCGACATGCAGGCTGGTCACGGTCGTCTTTATGGATATGATACAGAAATGTGTGACGAGTGGACCTGGGAAAACATTGGCCGACAAAAGTTTATTCATGTCCCAAATCTCGTTGACAATTATCGAAAAACGATGAATCCAAAGCTAAATGTCTTTACTGTCCAAACTGCTGGATACAATGATTCAATTCTTCCTCAATGCACATATCGCGGTGGCTACTTACATGGCTGGACGGGGAATGAGGTAATTTTTGCGGAAAAAATGGTTTCCCTCTGGGATGAATTTGATCGTCTTTAATATTCTTGCTAGAAACTTTGCAATTGTGTGGAATTATATATCAAATTCTGAAAATACGTCCAGTACTTCCGCAATGGAGCCCTCTACCCAACCCTGTTGTAGTCCAGTTGCATTCGCGATATAGACATGATTCTTTGACGGGAACGGAAATCGTATACGATCTCTTCGTTCTAAAATATTTCCATATGTTTGGTGTTGCCTTCCTTTCCAAAATGGGATATTATCATTCCACATAGAAACAGCATATCCTGTTAGGGGATTCTTCTTTTCAATTGGTATCACTTTAGAAATCAGGGGAAGAACTCGATTCGTATACCAATCTGGCATGATTTCGATTTGTGGTTGAATGTCAATGTATTTCCCATAGGATGCTTGTGGGTCTATGTTCAAACTATGTTGCCAGTACTTTGCCGATTCATCAACAGAATAAATCAACAACGTTTTATCATCCCAGATCCAAAGTTGTCCAATCGGGTTGTCCAATAATTGTCGACCAACCAACTTTGGATCCCACCATGGTGCATCGTAAAATAAAAATATTTTTGTTGCTCGAAAATCCCAGAAACCATATTGTAACTCGTCCATTATTTTCGGTTCCATACTGGAGATTTCTCCGATTTTTTTCAAGAAATGAGGAGGGATGGTCCAGATAAAATTTTTTCCCTGAAATTCACCATGATTGGTAATTAACCGATTACCATCTACTTTCTCCACATTCGTCCCTGTTCGCAACTCGATTGCGTTTCCTGTATTGTTTTGTGTCGTGTCCAAACCGTTACTCGTGAAGATTTTATCCACCATTGTTTGAAATCCTTCAATTATTATGTCCTGTATCTGCGTATTCAGTTCCACCACCTCCCATAACGATACAGCAGCAGCAATACTACTATCAATGAAACCTTCGTACCCTAGATTTTGATTTACGAGATCGAATTCTTGATCTGTTATCGTCGATGGGACTAGATAACTCGCAAAATTTTGCGAAGACAAATTATTATTATATATTTTTTTCATAACTCGCATATCTAGAAAAGCATCTGCTAACGAAACGCCGCTACCCAAACTGTGTTCGCCTGAAAGTTTTTCGGATGCATGTTTCGTAACCCGATCCATGTACTCTTCGTCTCGTTGAAGTTTCAGTTCCCCTCTGGATAACAATAAGTTGTTGTCCTGCGTTACGACAACTTCTTTGCTGGTAAGACCGTACTTTTTTCTATAATGTTCCACATTTACCATCCAGCGTTTGAAGTACCGCATACCACCCATTTCTAAAATACGACGATCTTCGTGATTCGCGAAAATCGTTTCCCCATAATCGCGTTCATATGATTTTACACAACCACCAATTTCATTCTGTCTTTCCAAGACCAAAATTTTTTTCGTCGTCCCATATTTTTCCACGAGTTGTTCCAGTGTTACAGCACCGGCGATTCCAGCGCCAATAATTATATAGTCCCATTCCGAAGATGTCGTATCTTCCAAAACGGTTTCGCTGACCATATTTTTGGTAGATTTTACAAAAGATATATTTTGAACCGCATTAACAATTCGAAAATTTGAATCGCCTTTCATTTTATTATATGAAATAAGAAAATTTATTATCGCTCAACTTTTTTTATAAATTTCTGACACTTTTCTAGATATGTTTTATCTACAATCTCCTTTATACTTTTCTTTTCTAAAGGATGAATGATAGACGCGTCCAGCTCCAACAAGGGAATATCAACGTAAAAACAATGACCCAATTCTCTATGAGGAACCTTGGTCACTCCATTATGAACGATAATTTCTTGATTGAAAAGAATGATATCGATATCTATCGTTCTATCTGCTGCTTTGTCGTTCTTGTTTCTTTTGCGACCTAAGTCATTCTCAATATCCCTTGTTTTTTTCAAAATCGTAGAATACGTGTCGAATGTATTGATTTTGATCATTAGGTTCCAAAAATTTTTGCCATGATTGTGAATTTCTATGGTTGTATCGTTATTGACTTTAAATGTCTCATAAATCGATGATTTCGTCATGTTCCCGTAAGAATCCTCCAACAATTCAAGACATTTCAATATATTATAGTCTTTGTTAATGTTGCTCCCGATGCTCAAGAAAACAGTATTCATTTATTTGATTGTATAGAAAAAAAAACTCTAATTTTATTGAATATATATCTTTACTTTTTATTTAATTTTAAAAAGTCCACTTCGTTCGGATCTCCCACCAGCAAAAAATGTACTAGAGTGTCTGATGAAGCTTACTGATTATCCACCTCCATATGAAATTTAACTATCACAAGTAGCACTTGCGAGGGTATTAGCAGTGTTATTATAATTATAACACCAAGAACCTGTTCCCTTTGAGTAGAACTGTACGAAGTTTTGATCAAGTTCGTTGCCAAAATGATATATGACATTCCCGTTATTCCCAGCAAAATACACTTCTTGATCTTGAAACAGAAATGTGCATGTCCCCCCATCTTTGTATATCTCAAATACGTCATCAGCGCCTTCTTCGTCTTTGAAACTAATTTTCTTTGGATAGATTTCTTGGTAATGCATCATAAATAATCCTGAATCTTTTACCGCTTCGACAATAGCATCATTGTCACAAGAACACCCGTTTTTTGTGGTATGCATTGGTTTTATTAAAGCAACGATAGCAACTACAAGAGTAGCTATTAGCACAATCTATAGAAAAATTGTATAAAACGAAATGGAGACCTTAGTATCATCTTTCATTTTTTTTTTTTATTAACGTAAAAAAAATCATTTATTTTTAGATTGAAATCGAAAATTTTTTCATTTTGTAATATGATTTTTTTAAATGTTTTCGAAGAAACTTTTATTTAGCATTTTACAATCTAAACCTACATCAAAACAGTATCATCCTCGAATTGATGCGTTTGAATACAACGTCCTTTTTCTCGTATGTTTATGTTACGTAATTGATTTGTACAAAAGGTAGATTCCCACATGTATTAGCTTTTAGTTCTGTCATGTCTACAACAATTCCAGGCATACCAACGTATCCAATAATGGTAAACGTATAACCTGTATAGTTCATACTATTTCCTGATAAACTTAAAATATTGTTTTGCAATTTCCAATCTTCACCTTCTTTTGTGGGCTTTTGATCATCATAGGGTATCTCAATGTCTTCGTTCTCTTTTTCCTTTAGACTACAACTCTCAGAAGATTCTGGTTCATAATTAACTTTGATAGAAGGTAGATTGCCACATCCATTGGGTATCATAGCGTCCATATTTACTATAATTCCTTTGATTTCATTCCTCTTGAAAGCTTGTTGTGGTGGATGGACTGTAAAGGTGTAGCCTTGATGATCTTCATTAATATCTGATACATATAAAATATCTTCTATAAAATCAAAATTATCATAGTGAGTCGTATCTTGCCCAATGTAAAGATCTCTGTTTACTTGGTAGCTTAATGAACATCCGTTTGAAGCACAACTGAATTCTTGTGATAATCGAATATATCCTGAAAAACCCGGATTACATCCAGTCTTATAGTACTTCGTCATGTAGTACTTCAGTTTCTTCGTGGTATTTGAATATTTCTTGTGTTCTGCAATACCATCACTTGCCAATGTAGCTTCATAGACATCCGATGTTAGTTTTTGATCTCCTGACTTCTCAAACATATCCGACCGACTACTATCCAATATTTCCGTGAAATCAGACTCATATACACCCACATGTATATTCTCTGGTACCAATCTAAGTACTTCATCAACTTTTCTAGATCGCTTAAGGTATTCCTTGATCTTGTCGTGGGATTCTTTTAAGCTTTTTCTGGTTTCTTTTGACATATATATCTATCAAATAAAAATATTTTTTTTTTTACCCCAAAAAAATTGTAGATCAGGTCACCCAAGAATTATTTTTACTTTAAAATTTTTGATTTGTTCATAACATAAACATGGTTTCCAAATCTGGCTTCTACATCTTGTCGGCGTGTTATTTACCATTGACTATTTCTTCTTCTTCTTCTTCTGCTGTTTCTTCTCCCGATATTTGTGCTCAGGATCCGTTAAGAATTATATTTTTGGGTACTCCCGATGTAGCAGCATCTAGTTTAAGACGCTTACTTGACTCTTGTAAAGGTATACCTGAAGCTAATAATAATAATAATAATAATAATAATAATAGTAACATTAACGATGGGATTCCAATCTATGAGGTCGTTGGAGTTGTTTCCCAACCTCCAGCCCCGGTTGGTCGCAAACAAATTTTAACGAATTCTCCTGTTCATGATCTAACACTGCAAGTCAATGAAAAGCAACAAAAAAATAAAGATGATTCTCCACCGAGTACAGATATTCCAATATTTACTCCTGTGAAAGCTAATGAAGCTGACTTTTTAGAATCTTTACGGAATTTAAAACCTGATTTATGCATAACAGCTGCGTATGGAAATTTTTTACCTACCAAATTTTTAAACATTCCTAAGTTAGGGACTATAAATATTCATCCTTCTTTATTACCAAAATATCGTGGTGCCTCTCCTGTACAAAGATGTTTAGAAAACGGGGATACAGTAACTGGAGTCAGCATATTATATACTGTTTTGAAAATGGATGCTGGTCCAATCATTTTTCAAAGTAATCGTCCGTTAGCTGGGGACGAAAAAGCATCGGCCCTCTTACCTGAACTGTTTGCAGATGGGGCCAAAGTTTTGGTAGACACAATATTACCGCAGTTATATGAGGCAAAACAAAAACTGTACATGAAACAGAAAACTGCTTTGAATGATAATGATATTGTATGGACAGACGAACAGCGTTTTTCGTTGTTATCAAATCTTCAAGAACAAGATGAAAATATGGTAACTCATGCGGATAAAATGACCAAAGATGAAGGTTTATGTCTATTTTCAGAAGAAACCGCAGAAACAATACATAATAAAGTACGTGCCTTTGATATATGGCCTGGAACTTGGGGTGTATTTGAGATATACGAAGAAATAGATGATGATATCAATAGCAATAGCAAAAGTGAAGGAACGAATGGACACGAAAATGGAAAACGAGTTAAATTAATTACGACCAGACCTATCAAGAAAGACTCCTCACCCGATTCGCTCTTTCCTATGCTAGGAAGCTATTTGGAAGAGAATAATAAGATAAGATCATCTCCTTCCTCTTTATTTTTACTAGAAAATAAAAGTAATAAAAAGATGAAACACTTAATTGCTGGCTGTGCGAATAATACTTACTTGGAATTAGTCGAAGTACAATTGGAAGGAAAGAAACCAATGCAAGGAAAAGACTGGTGGAATGGATTGAGAGGGAAACAAGTCAGATACAGCCAATAAATAGAATGTAGAAGAAAAAGATAAAATAAGACACTGATAGTAAAATAGTTGAACAAAAAATAAAATACCTTTCTTAGAACTAAATCAAAATGTCAAAAATGAATATTTTTTTCTCTATCTATAGAAACCATGCGTAGACAACTCCAATTCGAAATTGGGAATGCGTCTTTCAATTTGCGTACAACAAAGAAAAATAAACAGGTGGAGAAAAAAGGACCGGTAATACAAGATGTACCTTTCGTAACACAAGATGCAACGTTTGAATATTCGGATCCCGTTGAAGAATTTTGCCTTACCGTTTCCACGACAGGGACACAAGCGACGTTCAAGGTAGAGAAGACCTTTGAATGTGGTGCTTCAGGTTTCGTTTCGGACTGTGTTACCAACCCATCTTATGGGAATGCCTATAACCCGGTGAAATATGATGCGCGCTCGTTTGCTATAAACTGTTTCACAAACCTCGTATCAGGTGAACATACGGTCGAAACAACTTCCGACGACTGGCAATCCTTATCACTCGGTCGGAGGGTATTTGTTTATTATAACAAGGACGGTTGGTTTATGGATCAGTGGAAGACCAAGGAAACCGAGGTTGAGGTAAAAAGGAAATATAAAACTGTATCTTATCAATCATCCTCATCAAGCTTACTAAGTGGAGAAGTATCATCTCTTGACACCCCAACATTTCCTATTTACGCAAATACAAATGATTTAACAACGTTTTGGTATTCTGATTATAAGTCGTTTTACATGACCTATGATCAAAACTATTTGAGCATTTTCTATGGGGATGGTACGGTTAAATCCTATAAAGATCCGCAAGTGAACCTAAAGATACAAATTCAGGGTACGACAGACAAAATCAAGATCACAGGAAGGGTTGACAACCCCTACCACAACCTAACATATGAATTTACAAAAATTTGAATCGAATGAAAAAAATTTTGAAAAACTTGAAATTTAAATATTTGATCTATTCTCATAAACAAGGAACATGTTTTTTCTATATGTTCATCCTTATAAACATAAGAATTGCTTCAAAAGTACCATCATTTTGGAAAGGCAAATGGTGACCAGCAGTACTACTTTTCTGCTCGACGGATGATGAAAATATGGCGGACAGTGCAGGTGCCAAATCTCGGAAGCCAATGTCATTTTCTCCGGAAAATATCATGGCAGGTGTAGGAAACGGTTCTACTTTACGAATTGTTTCCATCAATCCCTGATGCGTCGTTGGAAGATATCCACAATATAACATAATTTTATCAAAGGTATTTGTGGTTTTAGACAGATAGACAGGGATCACTGCAGCACCTTGGGAAAAACCTAAAATTCCATAAAACGGACCTTGTTCCTCGACAATTTTATCCAAAAAGGCGATGGTATCCTCCGCCCAAGAAGTATCTGTTGTTGGGAATTGCTTCCCCCCCGGTGGATCACGTATCCAAACCTGGCCGTCTTCCGGGGAATCCGCAAATACGAATTCAAACTCTGGTAATTTATACACTAGATCCTTCATTCCTTGCATGGAACGAAAAGACGACACAGATTGACCCCCACCATGTAAGGCCAAAATTTTTAATCGATTCTTGTCTAAAGAATTTTCCGCAATACGTTGTTCGACAGGAAATATAAAATTTTTTTTTGTATCGAAAATATTCGTTACCGCATTGTGAATTTTAAAAAATCCGCTCTGTTTCATAGTTTTTTTTCTTATCATTAGGTTTTATTTTTACATTTTTATACTTTTACAACTGAATTTTTCAATGGTTTCCCTGGGACACCCACGACAGTTATGTTATCGGGAACATTCTCCAACACAACGGTGTTGCAACCAATTTTTACATTATTACCAATCACGATCGGACCAATCACTTTCGCACCAGCCCCAATCATGACATTATCTCGTAATGTGGGATGCCTCTTGACACCTTTCACTTTGCTTTTGCCGCCTAAAGTAACTCCTTGGAAAATTGTACAGTTATCTCCAATCGTCACGGACTCCCCAATGACCACACCGTATCCATGATCGATGAGAAGATTTTTTCCAATCTTCACTTTTGGATGAATTTCCGTACCAGTGACCAGCCGAGATATTTTAGAAATAAACTTTGCCATGTATCGTAGCTTTCGAATCCAAAAAAAATGTGCAATGTTATGAAATAGGATAACATGAAATCCGGAATGGAAAAGAAAAACATCCCATAAACTTTCCATGGAAGGATCGTTTTTATAAATATTTTCCATTTCTTGTACCAAATAATCGAAAGTATAGTAAACATTATCGAGCATCATTCGATTTTTGATTTTAATGAATTTGTTTTTAAATATCGTTTTTCCACCTTAAAAAACATTACCCAAGGTATTCAATTGTTTTTTAAATAAAAAAGAATATACAATAGATCCAGGTGAATACATGAGAGATTCTTAATCGGATGTATGAGTTTGCACCCAATCATTTATGTTCGTCATACTTATTTGTTTTTTCATGTATGAAAAATTAAAAGAATTGCTATTGTTATTGGTTATAATATTGATAAGTTTTTGTTTTACTTCATTTTTATGATACGGATTAAATAAAATTGGACCGTCAATTTCAACACTTACTCCTGCAAAATGGGATAAGAGTAAATGTCCATCTACTCGATTGTGGTTTATATACTCTTTTGCAACCATGTTTAAACCATCGCACAATGAACCGATTATGCAGCAATCCATTGATTCATACAATTTGATTAATTCTGCATTTGGCAAGCCATTTTCATAGTAAACAATAGGTAGGTAATCACCAATGGCAAATCTTGTATTTATTTCGTGAATGAAATGGTCTACCCTGTCTTGTAATTCTGAATATCCCTTCACCTTGGATCGAGTGCAGCCAAAATGAAACACAACTCTTCCAATTAATTCAGGTTTCTCAAACAATATCGTATTATAAATTTCTAACACACCCAATGGATCCTTGATGTAATCAATTCTACTAAAGCAAATTAAACTGAAAATGTTATTAGACTTTTTAAAGGTATTCTGAGATGTAGATGAATTATTTAACGGCATTGGATACGTTGTTAGTTTTATTATTCTATTATCGTAGACGAATTGTGTATAATATTTTATGTCAAATATCGCAGAATTACAACCTCTATAAATTGTCTGATCAACAGCCTTTTGTTTGAAATTATCCACTGGATAATAATAATTTGCAACATTGAAAAAAATATTTGCGTATCTTGGAATATGAAAACCCAACTTATCACACGACATTAAACTTTCCATAATTTCTTGAGAATTTGGAAGAATCGAGAAGGCATTGATGTCCGGAAATGCTGTATGGAAAAAAAAATAAATTTTTCCTTGATAGTCTAATTTTCTCAAATATTTTGGCATTAATAATAAATTATAGTCATGGATCCAAATTTTGCCTTTCTTTTTCATAAGAGCTTTCTCGGCAAACAATTTGTTAACTTTTCTGTAATGTTCTAATTCGGTCCAGTCTCTATTAATTTTCTCAATAAAGTTATGAAATAAAGGCCATAAGTTAACTTTACAAAAATTTGTATAATATCTTTCGACATCACTCAATTGTAATATCACATTTTCAGTATCATTTATATCCAAAGTCCAACATAACCAATCACTGTTCTCAATTTTTGATAATGTTGGTATAATTCCGTTCGGACTTTTCGGATTAAATAATTTTGGTCGATGATACACAATGAGAATATTATCTGGATCAGCCATTCTATCAAAATGACATAATTTTTTTTTTTGTGTGATTTTTTTTTCTTTTTGAAAGAAATGCGTATCCTAGTAACGGGTGGAAGTGGTATGGTTGGACGGACACTGCAATCATTTGCTACGGATCATACATGGTTCTTTCCCACGTCAAAGGAAATGAACTTGATGGATTTTGATAGTATTCAATCTTTTATAAAAAAAAATAATCCCAATTTCGTCATTCATTTAGCAGCAAATGTTGGTGGTCTTTATAAAAATTTGGCTGTCCGTGTGGATATGTTGCACGATAATCTAATTATGAACGAAAATATTCTGACAGCATGTTACAACAATAAAATTACCCGCGGAATATTTCTCTGTTCTACTTGCATTTTCCCCAAAAATCCCCCGGCATATCCCATGACTGAAGATATGATGCTGCTTGGTGAACCGCATCCCTCCAATGCTAGCTACGCATGGTCTAAACGGCTGTTGTTTTTTCAATGCCAAAACTATAACGAGGAGCGAGGTTGTCACTATCTTTGTCTCATTCCCACGAATATTTTTGGTCCCCATGATAATTTTAGCATTGCTGACGGTCATGTTATTGCCGCCGTCATTCACCGTTTTTACGTCGCGAAACAACAGAAGACCCGGTTGGAAATTAAAACGGGAACAAACAGTCTCCGGCAATTTATTAGTGCCTGCGATGTTGCTCGCACAATCCTCTCCTGTTTAACGAGGTTAGATGATATTTCTCAAAGGTCACCTATTATCATTGCACATAAGGAACACCGACTGGTTGACGTAATCCAAAAAATTTCCAAACTTTTCGATCATGACAACTATTTAATTATTGACCAGGAATTAGGTCAAGAGCGTAAACCTTGCTCCTTCCAACGATTCACAGAAACGTTTCCGAATTTTAAATTCGACGATTTCGACCAAACACTAGCAAAAACGGTCGAATGGTTCCAAGATCATTATCACACTGACGTCCGGCGATAATCGGCTATATGAAAACAATATTGGAAAGATTCTCCAAAATATTATTATTTGGGCAGATAATTTCTATTACCATAAGATAAATGAACGTTACCATAAAAAGTCTACCAGAGCTTTCCCAAAATATTACATCATATCACAACCCAGAAACATGGAATCCAACAACTAGATAATTGTATTGATCTAGTTCGTCAATATAAAGGAAACGATTGGAGAACTTATCTTAATACACAAAATATGTACAAGTTTAAAGAGAAAACGAATTATAAAAAATTTAAAGTCCTCGAAAGCACTGAAAATCCATTACAAACATTCGATATGTATGTGTTAGAATGGAAACCGCAACGAGAATCTCCTATTCATAATCATGCCAAATACGGCTGCATTCAACATATTTTAAAAGGGACACTGTTCGAAAAACGATACAGTCCAGAAATGAATTACCTGTGGGGGCGCGAATTACCAACCGGTAGTGTTGGGTATATGGACAATCACATGGGGTTCCATCGAATTGGAAATGCAACGGATGATATTGCCTATAGTTTACACATATATTCGCCCGCAAACTACCATACGAAATTTTTTCTATAAAAAAAAAAGTACAACGATTAAATTTAAAAAAAAATACAACGATTAAAATTTAAAAAAAAAGAAAATTTTAATTTTCCAAAATGATAACATAGGATTCCAGCCGAATTCCATTAGACATGACGGGATAATTTGGAACCAATTCATGATTTTGATATACATATCGAATATTTCTGAACCGTCCTTCAGCGTCTTTTTCAAACAATTTTACCATGGAAGTCAAATCATAAATGGAACCATCATTTCCACGACATGGTGTTTCAACAGGATTTCCAAATAAATCCTCTGTCACGTCGTTTCCGTCTGTCGGACATTGCTGTTTCGCGTGTAATCGATCTAATATGTTCAGCATTTCATTTTTGGTGTATAAGTCTGGACAACGGTGGACTTGATAGTGTTCTTTTACAAATCGACAAATGTCTTTTTTGTTAATTTTTTTCAAATGTATTTCATCTTTACTTTCCAAATATTTTCGAATGGAAAAAAATGCCTCATCGATAAAACGATCCTTCACATATTTTCCCTTCATTTTGATTGCTCTACCATCTTTCTCGTAGAAAATAACGGGTCCATGTAGAACGCCATTGACATAGCGTACGGTTTGTTTACTTCCTGATCTGTCAATTTTTGTTCCTTTTCCATGTCTTTTATCGTATTTAAAAATCCCCTCAAATTCAACAGAGCCGTTTGAACGGAAACAACTTCCTTTTCCATGGAATTTATCATTCTGAAAAGAACCTGCATAGTATATGGATTTTTCTTTATAACAGGTACCGAATCCATGCCTCTTGTCCTTTTTCCATTGTCCATCATACAATAGATTACCGGTCGGGTCAAATAATTTTCCAAAGTTATCCCATTTACCCCCTTTCCAGTGTCCATCATATTCAATCCGTCCATTGAGGTGAAAACATTTCCCAAAACCATCTCGGCGATCATGCATCCAGTATCCTTGATGTATTAGAATTCCTTGGTTATTGTATGAAGAACCAAAACCATGGCGAACAAAGTTGCTATCTTCCTCGTACATGTCTTCGTCGTTAAAGTAACCTTCACCATAATATTTTAACATACCATTATCGTCATGGATTGTATGGAAGGTTTCCCCCTGGATGAAATTTCCATGATTCCAAGTACCTTGTTTCTGCTTTGGATTCTTCATGCCATATGCTTCGAGAGAAAATGCATAATACTTTGTTCCATTTCCATGAAACAATCCTTCAAAGAATTCACCTTCGTATATTTTTTGATATGAATTATGGTATAGCGTTCCTTGTCCATGGTACTTGTCATTTTTCCAATTTCCTTTATAGATCAATCCTCCTTTAAAAGGATAGGTCAAACTTCCGAATCCATTTTTTTTTTCATTCAAATAGGAGCCTTTATATACATGAAAGATACCATAGGCAAAATCAAGCTGTCTCTTGGTGAAGGACCCTTTTATATTGATTTTACCACGCCTGTTATAAAAGACGCCTATTCCTTGTGGGACCCCATTATCCCACGTTCCTTCATAATGTCCCAAATACATCTGTGAGGAATTAGTGCAATACAACAATACACCTTTTCCATGTCTCTCTCCATTCTTTAAAAAACCAATATAAGAAGAAGTCCCTGTATAAGAAAAAGTCCCTGTATAAGAAAAAGTCCCTGTATGATAAAAAGTCCCACTAGAACTTGTGAATTTCTCACTTCCATTCGAAAACGTTAAAGTTTTGTCCTTTTGCATCATCATTGGAATATCAAGTTTGGCCATGTCCATGATAGGAGCTCGAAGGGGGATCAGTTGTCCATTTTTGCCGTAGAAAGGCATTCTCGATAGAAAAGTTCTTATAGAAACATAAATTCAATTCGGTAATTTTTTTTTGAGTGTAGAAAAGTCAATGGTATCAGAATATTCTTGTATACTTTCAATCAAATCCTTATCCAACTTTTGGGGAATGGACTTGGTTCCAATAATAATATCAAAAATGTCAGCCGTATCCTGATTCAAAATCTTTTCGTATTTCAATAATGCATCCTTATCGAGTTTCGGTACATTATCGTGAGCCCAACTCCCTAAGATAATATCAACTTCTAACAAACCTCGTTGTTTACTTCTGTATAGTAATTGTTTTCGATAACAATCTTGTAATGTAGTTAAAAATCTTGTGTTTGCAACCATGTTCTTAAAATTTTTATAAATTTCCAAAAAAATCATTTTTTGTAATTCATATAGATTGACCCGCTGTTCTTAAAACGGATCGGTACCAATCATATTATAAAAAGTGAATAAATTGGGAATTATTCATTGACAATATATACATAGGTCGGAAAATTGATTTTGTTTCATATTTCTACACTAAAATTAAAAATAATCCAATTTATTTTTAGCTAAAACACTTTTCTTATTATTAGAACAATGTCCGAAATTTACACAGTGGACTGGGCAAAGTATAAAGATTGCAATTTCGACAAAGCTCTCTCGCTGGAGTCAAGCTTCAAAAGTTCGTACCATACATGCGAGGCACTCATGACACGGAAGAAAAAACTAGAGAAGCTTGTTAAACGGTGTGATAATCAACAATTGAAGAAGCATTTTAAAACGCCATTTCCAAAGCGAAAAGTACCATTTTACCGCACGGTCATCTACGATATTTACAGAGCGGATCAAGATATCCAAACATCCGACTTGGAAAATCAAATTATCGAGTTAACGAAAGATATTCTTTTCATTTACTCCAAAAAAAGAGAGGAACGAGAATACTTAGAGGATTTAGTCAATAGCATTGAAGCAGAAATTGCACACCGTGAGGAAATGAGAGAGTGGGAGATTGAGTATTGGAGAGGATGTGATTAGGCTGTCTGAATGCATGTTGCCAATATTGTTTGTACCTTCTTCTGTAATCAGCTGTTCTCATCACGATGCTCTGGTCCGAAAAATAGTTATTTGTTTTATTATACGCTTACTCATTAAACTTTTATAAAGATTTTAAATGCGATTAAATTGTTTTTTTTTTAATTATTATATGATATAAATAAAATGAAATATAAATC
>NZGS01000034.1 GCA_002690995.1 Rhodospirillaceae bacterium | reverse complement strand
GTGGTGCAAGTGGTGGTGCAAGTGGTGGTGCAAGTGGTAGTGCAAGTGGTGGTCAGAGTAATTCAACAACTACTCCGCCAGTAATAACTCTCACGCTTGAAGAAAATCTCCAGACCAAAACGTTCAATAATGGTGCCAATGGTGACTTTGAAATGCAAAGTGACCAATTTATTTATTATGGTACTTTGGATACTAGTGAGTTGCCAACACCGCTTGTCATTGACAAGGCATGCGAAAAGAAAACTCGAACTACAGTATCCGTTCCGATGATATCGACATCATCAGATACCAGTATAGATTATAGTACCAATGGATATATAAGGTTACTACCTTTCGTACCTGCAAGCACACTGAAGCCAGAGTATGTATCCATTACGGCTTCTGTCCCAAACAAATATCCGTTCTCGTTGCAATATCGCAAAACCACGGGTAAGTTAGAAAAGCGAATTACTGGATTATTTCCTATTTCGACCATGGATATGCTCGGTTCCCAAGCGGTTGGAGACACATCGGCACCTCCACTGATCGAATGGTCCCTCCCGAATATACAGTTAGAATGGAAGGATTTGGACATGTCGGAACCAATTTTATTTTCGCGTGGTTCGGGTTCCTACCAACTCAATGTTCTCCCAAGTATTCTCGATGAACTCATTATCGATGGAGTGTCATACGAATGTACAATTGAGAATGTCCGAGTTCAAGATGTGTACCAGGTTGGAAACGTCTTGGTATCAGTTGTTGGACCGAATGTCACATTTAAGGATCAAATAAGTGTTCCCGTACAAGGAGCCGCAATTAATGTTCGTTTGGTACAATAAAAGTTTTGATATTCGTTCATGTCTTGGTTTCCTCCAATCCAAATAGAGTGAATGAATCCAGAATTACAATATTTTCAGAATATTATAAAAAATTGTGAAATAGGAGTCCCCAAGTATCATATCCGCATCGTTGTTTATGTAA
The DNA here is from genome assembly GCA_002690995.1 of Rhodospirillaceae bacterium. Classification (GTDB taxonomy): domain Bacteria; phylum Pseudomonadota; class Alphaproteobacteria; order Thalassobaculales; family Thalassobaculaceae. Next base: position 30,308 of record NZGS01000034.1, on the reverse strand, counting down.
ATCCAATCGAATTTGTTGTTAGACTACTTATGCAATACCGAAGGAAAAAAGAACCATCTATAACTTGTGCCTATATCTGTAGATTCTTTGTTCCTGCGCTTCTTTTACGATAATTATACAATTTTGAGAAAAGGTTATACTTCCGATTGAATTCATATGTTTTACTGCATATTCCCGTTCTCCAGAGAATTCAGAGTTGATTCCATCAACAACATCTTTAAATAGTTCGATCACAGATTTTTTATGTTTGTATCCATATCTTGTTGGATATCCATATACATCATGTTTCGTCCAATATGAGGTTTCAATATCTTCTATGATATATACTCCTCCTTCCTCTAATAATGGAAATAATGTATTAAATGTAAGCAATTGGTGTTCCGGTAAATGGGACCCATCATCATTTATGAAGAACAGTTTTTTATCTCGTAATTCCTTTTGAACGTCCAACAAATCCTTAACTTTACTTTGATCTTTTTTAAAAATCCGAAAGTTTTCACCTTCACTGTTGACTCCTATATCTATACCATACACAAAAGCATTTGGAAACAAATCTAACCACAATTTCAATGATTTACCCTGGTTTATACCAATTTCTAGTATGGACCCCTCGTTTTTATACATGCTTTTTAGAAAAAAATCGTATATTTTACTGTATTTATGATGTAGTACTTTGTCTGTTTTATGAAGCAAACCTAATCTGTGAAATTCATTTGACTCGAACTTCATTGTTTTATTTTCTGAAGACATAAAATTTTTAGTATTCTTCATTTTTTTGTTTAATAGACCCGTTAGTGCACTCTCCATTTTCGTAAGTCGCGTCGGACGGACATGGAATAACTTTTTTGTTAAGATATTTGATTGTCAATGCAATAATCACCACACCGGCAACAAAAATAACAGCCAAGACTAGCAGAATAAAGGAAGGTTCTGTCTTGTATTTTGAAAAATAATAGCTCGCCAAGAGCATAACGATTGCAAGTGAAAGGACGGAACAGGTGATCGATATTTTTGCAAATGCAGGATCTGGTTTTTTCAGTGCAACAAAAGGTGATTTTCCTTGTTGAATTTCAACCTTTTGAAGTCCTTGATAAAACTGAAAAAGACCAATATAACCGCCCAAAGCGGCAGCGGCGATAATTAAAAGCAACGCGCAACATTTTATGGAAACCTCAAAGAGCTTACTTTTGGAGTACAATTCCGTTGGGGGAATGATTTGCGATTGTTTCGCTTGTGACATTTATTATACGCAAAAAAATAAATAAAATTATACGCCTCCACATACAAAACAAGGCAGGATAACAATTGTTGTTGAACTAAATAAGGAATTCATAAGGTGGTATTCTCGGGGGAGATGGTGGTGGAGGTCGGGGGAGAAATGGTGTCCTCGGGATAGGTGGTGGTGGTACACTAAACTGGTATTTCAAATCGTTATAAGATTCTTCAACATCGTTTTCTGATCTTTTCATTTCCGCTTTGTGGCAAAACCTCTGAAGGATGTGACGAAAACACATTTATATAAAACATACTTTATTCTTTTAAATGATATAAAAAGGTGTTGGCTCTAGATTTAAAAAAAAATATGACGGAAACTTTGTACTTGACGTCAACGAACATGGGATTATGGTCGGAATATCGTAAGCATTGTCATACGAAAGAAGATAGAGAAAAGGATCCTTGTCGTTTATGGCACAAACTTTTATTTCGTACAGAATGATTGCGGGAGTTCATTATTGACCCATAAATGAATTCAATTCCATTTGTATGATTTTTCGAATAACATATTTGGACATGGGAATTGTTGTATTCAATTTAAGATCGACTTGGACTGTATCTGGACCTAGTTTTTCGAGGCAAATAGTATTTGTTACAAAACTGTTGTCGAAACTTATATCAAACTTGTTCTCATCCACTCGACAGATATCGTAGACTGCATCATAGCGATAACCCATGGTGTTTCCGCGATATGATATTTTGGTTTTGGTTTTGGAAGGATGTTCCACTTTGAGTTTGGCATAATTTTTGGTCTGCAACTTTTGAATAAAATTTGTTTCAATTAACTCGGAAAGATCATTTGGATGTCGTATTGTTTGAACGTGATGAAAATGAAGCGCATGGACGAACGAACATAACAGGGAAATCGCTGTAATAATTTTCATTTATATTAAACAAATAAATTCTTAAATGAAATCCATTCATGTGGTTGACGTTTTACGATCCGAAAATAAATTGCAAAGGATATGGAATTGGTAGGAAGTATGGTGGTTTCCTATCCTGTCGAGGAAAATTTGTAAAAATAGAGGATACCTATGTTCCGGATGGTAAAGTTACGCTACGTTTTAATTTTCAGCATCATCTCTTTTTGGGTGGAGACACGGACAAAAAAAATGAATTGCCATCGAATCGATTCTTCAAATATCAGTTGAAAAATATTACAAATACACCGAGTTACGAAACGTTCGACATGCCGTCTTTTACGTTTCATCGATCTGTGGCTGCAAGCGTTTTCCTTCGCGACCATATATACCTGATTGGTGGTTTTGATGGCAATCAAAGTATAAGCCATGTCGAGCGGTTTAGTGTTTTAACGGGCGAATGGGAAATATGTTCGAGTTTGGCACAGAGGCGATCCTCTCTTTCAGCCATTCCCTATCAGGGGAGAATTCTCGTTTTTGGGGGTTTACAATGTAATCATTGCTTTTCGATTATCGAATCGTATGACCCGGACAAAAATGCCTGGAATCACTGTGGTGACCTAAAATACGGTCGTAGTGGTGCAAATCTTGTTGAAATTATGGGCAAAGTATACATTTTCGGTGGCCTTTCAAATACTCGGGAATTACCACCATTAGAAATTTATGATATTGCAAAAAATAAAACTAAAGTATACTCAACAATACGTGTGAATCGATCATCATTTGGTATTGTTCATTTTAGAGTTGAAGACGAATCGTACATTTTTCTAGCGGGTGGTTCCGACAATCGGAATGAACCGTTGAGTGAATGTCTTTTGTACAATGTGGCCAATAATACCATAGAAGCCGTGCCTCCCATGCATTACCGGAGGAAATATCCAAATGTCGTGTTTGAAAAAGACAAGGTTTACGTGTATGGTGGGCATGATGGCAACACAGTGATATCGGATTGCGAAATATATTATACCAAACAAAAACGATGGCGGTGTATCCGGAGTAATTTCCCGTATTGTGGTTGTAATATGTTTGTAACCCCGATCCCATCTCTTGTAGAATTTCAGGCATTTTATAGGAAGGGTGTACTGGAAGGTGATGTTTTTCGGAACAGAAAGTATTATGGGAGATATCTAAACCAACAAAGACATGGTCGTTTTCTTGATACCGATAAAGAAAATTTTTTTTACCATGGTCGTCTTTGTAGTGAAAAAACGTATCATCAACTATCAAATTTACAAAATTATCCCAAAATTTTTGAATGTCCAATATCTCTACAATTAATGTTAAATCCATATGTAACTTCCTGTGGTCAAACTTACGAAAAAGCGTTTATCGAACAATGGCTTCATAAAAGCCGAATGGATCCTTGTACTCGACAATCCCTTCAACCAGAAATATATCCAAATCATACGTTACAACAAATCATTAAAGAGTTTTTAAGCGACCAACAAATTTACTTGTCATAATGTTCAAAGATTGGAGATTGGTAGGCAGCATAGTTACACGAGAAACAGCAGGGAATGCATGAGAATGGGAGTGCAACGATAGCGCAACATAATACTTGTATCCATCCAAAATAGGACAAATGCTGTGGCTGGGGCGTTGTTAAAATGCCATCTGGACTTTCTTTTATGATCCATCCAACAATTTTGGCATTTTCGGTTAATGGTACATCATGAATTCGAATTGGATATGTCGGGTGTTTCGTTTTTGAAAATATTTCTGTCATAGTTCCTATAACTATCAACTATTATATTTTTCTGTGAAAAAAAATATTGAAATCGGTTTAAGGAAATATAACATTTATTTTAAAAATGTCGAAGATTGAGGTGATAAAGGTTCCAAACAACAGTGCTCCCACTGGACCGCCCCAAAGTTTGGATCGAATGCCAAGAATGTACTTGGAATTATTAGAGGACAAAGGTAAAATAAAAAGTTCAATGGTGAATCGTGACTATGAGCCGAATGATGCAGAATCCGTCATGGAGAGCGAAGTGGGCTTTGTCCCATCACAGAACGAACCGATGGGAAATATTGCAGAAGAAAACGAATCCGATCCAAGCGAAGCTAGTAGTGAACTAAGCCTGAGCAACATCTCTTCCGATGACGACGAAAACGCTAAATCGGAGCCACCTGAGGAAGGTGATGATGAAGAAGCATCCTTGAGTGAGCAGTCCAGCATTGCAACGTCAATAGTGTCCCAAAAAAATGCAACCAAGGAGAAACTCCGCAATTTGTTGCAAACTCCGCCAAAATTGTCGACATTGGAAAACAAAGGTGTTTTTACAGCACCAAAAGTTATCCCGACCATGGATAATGGTGTGGAGCAAATGTCCTCCGACGAAGAAGAGGACCTGAAACGAGAATTGCTCTTCAAATTTGAGTTACTGAAAAAGTCCTACAAAAATATTGATGTTCCCGAATATACGATTCATTCTAATTTTAAGAAAATGAACGATACGTATGAAAATTTATTGCGACATGTGTCCCTTGACAATAGTGTTGAAAATTATAAAAACATATTGGTTGGCGGCTTCATGTTGTGTGAATTCATTCTGGGCACATGGTTAAAGTTTGACATGAGCGGCTTCACCTCTCAACAAATTCTGAACATGTCGCAATACGAAACCTTGTTGATCGAGCTGGGTGAAAAATCATATGTTCCTGAAGGAAAACAGTGGCCGGTTGAGGTTCGACTTTTAGGTTTGATTACGATCAATGCGGTCATATTTATTGTATCACGTATCATTATGAAAAAAACTGGCAGCAATTTGATGGGGATGATTAATGGGATGAAAATGCCAAATGTATCCGCGGACCCAACCGCACCCAAAAAGAAAATGAAAGGACCCGATATTAAATTTGATTTTTAAAAAAAAAAAAAATATGCATATTATAAATGAATTACAAAAAATTGAATCAAATTACTAGTTGCCCACCGCGAACCCATGTCCCCTTAATGACTCCCATTTTGGTACCAAAAACGTACAATAGGGGTTATGATTCTGCAGTCTATCCCAAGGTTATGACAAAATATCCAACGGAAGTACAGGCCTACTATTTGAATGACATTGAAAAATGCGGATATGACTTTTATCGTCGATCGTGTAGATGAGATCTCTTTGGTAACCTTAATTTTTTATCCTGATGGAATAAAAAATAGGAGACAATATCCATATTTTTTTTTAAGCCAAGAAAAATTGAAAAACAATGTTTTATTTAACAAAATTTTAAATGACCTCACCCTTTCGTATATATACCGACGGTGCATGCCGTGGAAATCCTGGCCCAGGAGGTTGGGGAGTGTATTCAGAAACCGACCAGAAGGAAATTTGCGGATTTGAACAAAATACGACGAATAATCGAATGGAATTGCAAGCAGTTATTCGAGCGTTTGATTTACTTTACGATTATCAATACGATCACCATAAAATATATACAGATTCGCAATATGTATATAAAGGAATCACACAATGGCGTCACACATGGAAAGCAAATAATTGGACCAACAGCAAAAAGAAAAAAATTGAAAATATGGACTTGTGGAGACAATTAGATTTACTCGTCGAGGCGTATCCAAACACGACGTATGAATGGGTTCGTGCACATAACGGAAACGAAGGAAATGAACGTGCTGACAAACTTGCAACTGCACCGTTTCGTTAAAAGATGGAATTGTCACGATTTTTTTAGAGTATTTTAATTTCTGGTTGTTTCGCTAACGCTTTCAATAAATTTTCTACTTCTGTATTATTTCTCTCAAATTTAAATTCATTCGAATTATTTTTAGAAAGTTTTTGATTTTGTTCTGTTTTTCTTGTTTTTGTATGTTCATTAAGGAAATTATACGGTTTTGTCAATTCAAAACCATGTTTTTCTAAAATATTTAATAATGATTCTCCCTTATCTTTTTGAATTTGTTCCATACTTACAATTATATACTTTGACTTTGAACTCTTTAATAAAGATATATTTGATTCTATCATGTAGCAATACCATTGATAGAGATTCATATTAGTTCCTGAAACCATTCCGTTTTCAATTTTTTTATCATAACTGTTTTTTGAAAATGAATGTACCCAATTGTCAAAATCTCTTATTGTATAGATAAGAATTATTTGTTTCTGATGTAAGAGGTTTTCTTTCAAAATTCCATGTTTGAAATTTCTTCCAACATTATTATTATCATCCAAATAACAATGTTGATTTCTTAAAGCATACAAATGATTTTTAGGGGTATTTTCAATAATCAGGTAATTCAACCATCGAGTTCCGCTGCAATAATTACCAAAAATATATAGTCTTTTTTTATTATGATTTAACTCAATCAACTGTTTTTGATCTTTATCCGCTTGTTCCGCTTTACTCGTTTTTAAACCAGTTCGAAACTCGGAAATTTGTTTAATGTTCATTATCTAATTATCTATTTAAAAATTTTTTTTTTTTTCGAATTGATTTATTTTTTCTTTTATTTTGTTCATTACGTTCAAAATTCCGGATCATAGAATCCAGTCCCATAGATTTGTTTAACTTTTCATTACAATGAAACGTTGTTTATCCAATTATCTTTTTTGCAATGGTTTTAAAATAAGTTTCATTTGGGTCGTTAAAAATATCTATCCATCGTTTCGAATAAATGGGTTTGTTCATATATGAATTGTATAACGATTCGTCCGTATCCACCCTTTTTATATAATTTATCAAAGCAGTGTCCGTATCGAAATCATGCGCATTGATAAATGTTTCGGGGTTAAAATCCTCGGTAATTGTTTCGGAACCACAATAAATGGGGATACAATTGGATTTATAAGCATCAAGGATTTTTTCAGTAGTATATCCAGGATGCTTACTATTTTCATACGCGATACAGAATTTGTATTTTTTCTGAAACTCTATTTTGTCTTTCACCTGTCCACCAACATTATTTAAACACTTCCCACCACAATCAACTGTTTTATATTTTGAAAGGCTTTTACAAAAATGATTCCTATACGGTATATTATGTGAATAAACAAAGCAGCAAAAGTGCTCCGTTTCTTTTTGTGTTAATGTCAATTTCTTGTCTAGGTGAAGTAGCCATAATGGAAGTCGAATATTATTGTATTTTGATGTATGATCAAAGGTAAGATTTAAATGCATTCCTTTGACAATCCTTGTATTTTCTCCAGTATAATGGACGGTTCTAACTGAATTCTTCGGGCGACGATATTGACCAAACACTGAAAATATTATAATATCTGGATTTGTATCTACAACCTCAAAAGAGTAACCGTATTTTCGCAACAAAGTAGTAAAATAATTGTTGTTTTCCGAGAAACCGGTCCAAAAATTGTCAAATTTGATACGTGGGACACCTTTAGTTTTCCCCAAAGTTTTGTTATCCTGTGACGAGGGCGATTGAGACAATAAAATAGCTAACACGACAATTGTCCCGCACAATACCAGAATACATAGAACTACAACATAGACTTTCGATACAATCATTTACTATCTATTTTTTTTAAAAATGATTAAAAAAATTTCAAACGAAACAATACTCTATTTGTTTTGGCAATATGAAATGCCAATCTTAACAAAAATCATCACGGACACCTTTAAACACGGGGAATCGCAGTTTCGCAGCAGTTTTTTCAAAATATTGGACGGTAATTTTTTTATGTAATATCTTTTCGGGGTGTTGATAATATTCATCGCGTTCTTTCATGGAAAATCCTGATCCAACCCTTGTGCCTCGATAGTCGATAATGACCGAGGATAAGGTAATTTTTTCCTTTTCCTTTCCTTCCCTTTTATCCAAATAACGGAACGGACCCATTTCAACATCTACGACGCGAAATTCCTCATCGTGCATAGTTTTGATTTTTAACAACGAATTGCTACGTTTTCCCTCCCACGGTCCATTTTTACGTACCATTAATCCTTCCCAGTTATTCTCCTTCATCTGTTGTAACAACAGTCCCATTTCTGTCAAGGGAAACTGTCTTACCACATGGCAATACTGAAATGGCTTGGAAAATATATCTTTCAATTGTTTTTGTCGGTCCAGAAAAAGCGCCGTCGAAGTCCCTTTTCTGAAATCCGATTCGGAAATAGAATCAAAGATGTGGTAGAAGGGCAGCTCCATTTGATGATTTTTTCGGTTAATATTCTGCATTACTTCTTTGAAGTTATCCTTTCCATTGTCATCAAATTGAACAATTTCGCCGTCCAAGTAGACATTTTCTTGAAAACTCTCGAGATTTTGAAGAAGATCTTTCTCTAGTTTTTGAAGGGTATAAAACTGTTTTCCCATTCGTGAATAACAGGTAATACTGCGTTGCGTTTTGTTTACAAACACGATGCATCGGACACCATCTAATTTTCGACTCAAAAACCACGATCCATCCTTTGTGAATTTGGAATCATAACGGTTCGCCAAGGCCACATGAAATTTTGGAAACAGGTCCGGATCCACTTGATCGATAATATTTTGCTGCACCCTGATTTTCAAATTTTTGTCAATGATACGATAAAAAATTTCTTCAAAACCTGGCACACTTTCCAAAAACGAACAAATATATTGTAACGCATCGTTTCCAGTGATTTTTCGATGTCGCAAGCGATCCAAAACTTGAAATAATGAATCCGAGGATTTTGCACCACGATATTCCTTTTTAAACTTCTGAACTGTCTTGGAAGTGCAGTAAAACGAAATATCCTTTGCATAAACGTAAAACAAGATCTTACGTATGTTGGCATTTGTCTTGTATTTTAGCAGCACTTGTTTCTTGTGTGTCGTGGTATTTTTTTCATTCATTTCATTAATAAAATCTTGTATTACATCCAACATTTTATAGGAAACATTTCCTCCTTAAATTTTTATTCCCAAGGAAATAAAAATATCGGAACGTATCATGCGACGACACCCCACCGTTCCGTAAAATCATGTTTATACCACCCTGTATTCATGACAGTATAAAAAAGAATAGCGATTGGTGCACCACATCTGGGTACAATCCGAATCGATTACACGCTAATCTCTGCTTTGTTCTCCTCGTAAGAATGGTCTGTCGTCTCTTCCAAAGTGTTATTCAGACGTTTAATTTCCCGAATAAAATAATGGACGGCATAATGAATATCAGGCAAATGTGTTCCATATATTTCAATTTTCCGATCAATGTAAAAAATATAAAGTAAATTGAATCTCTGGGTGATTTCAATAAAATTAATTCCATCCTTGCCAATTAATTTATGCATATTACGATCAATATGCGGAGACGTATGTACAATTCGTTTATGAACATTGTCAAACAAAGGAGGGTTATACACCCCTTTCACGATTTTCCAGTCCGATAATGATTGACTCATTCTATCTTTTAAGGGTATGGAAATTTCTACACAATAATCAATTTTTATATTCCATATAAAGAAATCATTGTTTGGAAGAAAATGAAGTTCTTGGTTGCTTATTTGTTTTGGCCATATCTTTACCATTATTTTAAGAGCCTCTATGGATCCAACAGTATTGCACGAAATCTTGTGGGTCTCGTTGATACGGTAGGGTGCATTGGTTTGTCAGCAATGGATTATTATTACGACGTTAGCTATAGTTGGTATCTCTCATTGATGCTTCCATTCTTTTACTACCTGTGGGACATTAATTATATATTTCTGATCTCTTACGAAAAAGACAAATGGTACATCCTTCATCATCTGATTGCAATTTATATTATTGTGGAAATACTGCAGGGCCCCGAATCGTTTCAGGTGTTGGTGTATCCAATGTTAATGGCTGCTGAATTGACTAATATTCCATTACACTTGACATACCATATCCTTAAGACGAGACCACAACAGCGTTTGTTGATTTTTTCATGCAAAATCATTCATTGTTTGATTTTCTTTCTGATACGGATTGTATATTATTCCTATTTGGTGTTCACTGTTGCCCCTATACTCTTGCCAAATTGGATCTTTGTATTGTCACTTCTGTCCATTTATGTTTCCGGCTTGACTTGGTTCCACAGGCAACTTGGTTCACTTGGAAGGGACTACCTTGAATTCTATAAAAATTGAAAATTATTATCTTTCTAGAGCTTAAGGAAGATGATTTTTTTTTTACTACTAAACACATTTTGCATGATTCATATCATTAGTGCAAATCGTTTTTTTTGTGAAGATGTTTTGAAACTCGCATCATTTTTTTTCTACATTCTTGTGGATGGATATCATTTGGTTCCTATACCGAATCGTGATTGCGATTTCACTATTCTTTTTGTGCTCATGTTGCTTTTTCCTTTTATTTTGGTGTACAGCTTTACGGAACAAGATATATTTACCATTATTGTTTTTGTAGAATGGATCCACAAATACAAGAAAGTGACGGAAAATATCGACCAAAATCTGGCATCTAATGTCTATTGTAAGCCATTGCAACAAGATATCCATTTGGATAAGAGAAAATATGTCATGAAACAGTCTATTGAAACATGTTGCATTTGTCTTGATTCGGATGAAGAGAGTTTCATTCAACTCCCTTGCGGTCACGAATTACATCATAATTGTTTTGTCTATTATCTTCGCCAAAATTATTCACAATGTCCAATTCTATGTCCACTTTGTCGACAACCAGTTTATGATGATCATAAAAGGCCAACGGATGAACTTCCAAGTGCTTCACTTATATTGTTCTAATAAGATCGAATGCTTGTTTCTGATTCAATCGTGGATCGCAAACACTTTCATATCGTGGGAAACCGGACGCCGTATTCTTTTTCGAAATACATTCTGTAACATTTCGAGGTGTCATTTCTAGATGGATTCCACCTGGAAAACAATGGTTTTGTCTCAAAATCATTTCGAACAACTTGTATTCTTTTTCAATGTCCTCCAAGTACCTGGTTTTTGTCCCATTAACAATTTTCCCGTTACCATGCATGGGATCACAACACCACAGCACATGCTGGCAACTTCTACGTACTGCACGGATGATTGGTGGGAAATATTCCTCAATATCATCCACACCAAATCTCGTCATGAGTGTGATTTTGCCATACTGCATTTTCGGATTTAGAATGTCCAATAACATGACGAGCTCCGTGATGTTGGTAGTTTTCGATAACTTGATACCGATTGGATTCTCAATTCCACGACAGAACTCTACATGGGCAGAGTCCAAAAAGCGAGTCCGTTCCCCAATCCAAACGAAATGTGCAGAACAATCATAGGTTCGGTCACTCAAACTATCATTTCTTGTAAGAGCTTGCTCATAGGGCAATAAAAGACATTCATGTCCAATATAAAGTGTCGTCTGCGTCAACAGTGTATGTGAATCTGGAATTCCTAATGCATAAAAGAAACGCAGAGCTTGATTCATTTCATGCACCAATTTTTGCTCGCCAAGTATTCCTTTCCGCAGTGCAAGGAGATTCCATTTTTGTATTTGATATAGACTCGCAAAGCCACCACTTGAAAATGCACGAAGAAGATTGATGGTTTCGGCTGATTGTGCATATGCTTGTAACATTCGCCCAGGATTTGCCATTCGGGCAGCTTCCGTAAAGTCAATCGAATTGATAATGTCTCCACGATACGCTGGGAGGGTAAAATTGCCCCGCGTTTCTGTTGGCTGGGAACGAGGTTTGGCAAACTGCCCTCCACTTCGCGCAATCTTGATTGTCTTTTTGCCATGGCAATAGGTTTGGAGAATGCCCATTTGCAAAATCATTTTGTACAAATCCCTTATCGTATTCGTATCGAAATCATCAAACGTCTCGGCACAATCACCACCAATAATCACAAAAGCGTCTCCATTTGCGGCACGTCCAAGATCTCTTTTCAAATGTTCACATTCGTTTGCAAAAATAAGAGGAGGTTTTCGTCGTAATATGTTAGTGACTTCTCTTAACGCCGTTTGATTCCGATAATCGGGCAATTGTCGTATCGTCTTCTGTTCCCAACTATACGGAGACCATGGATGAAATGCTACCACTTGTGTGAACCAACATAAAAATAATATACCCTTCATTTGTATCTATTGTCTTAGATTTTTAAATACTTTATTTGCTTGCTTTCATTTTTTTGAAAATAAAATGAAACAATGGCTAAAAACTGTCCGAATGATTCGGATCAAATCGATGATTGTGGAACTTCCAAAAATCTTTATTTCCAAATCTAAAATTGGAGGGAACGGGCTGTGCTTTATAATAAAAAACAATGTCTTCCAACTTATTTGATGTTGTGCTGTTATGAATATACAGAGCCGTGTAGTCGTTCGTTATCTGGTCCATAATTTGACAAAACATGTCGAATGTCGGAATTGCCCCACAGTAATTCTCGAAAAGCGAACGTCGATTACGCAAGTTACTTTCGCGAAGTATGAATGTCCCATCGACATTGGTCCTTATCACTGGGCGAACATCCATACAGTATTGTAAGCTTAAAAAAAATAGCATTTTCCAGTGGCGCCCGTTCTTGAAAATGCCCTGAAATTGTGGTCTCGACAATATTTTGGGATCATCAGTACAATCATCGAGCAACAACACGGCCCACGGATTTGGTAAATGACGTTTTGCCAGCTTTTGACGAACAATGAAATTGTTAATCTTATCCTCGTCATATTTGGTATGTACAAATGATGGCGGCATAATACGACTGTAAAACCCATTACTGTCCTCCGTCCCAGAAACTACCATTCCACTGGGAAATATACCCCGTTTTGCATAAAGCAAGGATGCCAGCAAAGTACTTTTTCCTGTTCCAGGTTTGCCAATAATTACTATCTTACTACCGCCCTGATCAGGATTTTCAAAATTCATTGGATTTGGATTGATCATGTTCAAATCCAACTGCTTGATATGTAATTGCTTTGCCATACTTTACCTTGATTCAATTCAACTCTTTAAATACTTACGATTTTTTGAAACACGAGTCAATCATTTTGACCAGTTGGTCATTAGTGTGAAGGACAAACGGTTTTTTCGTTTGCTTACGGGGAAACGATGACATTGGTGGTGCATTAACTTTTACGGGAGTTTTCTTTCGAACGGGAGGCGATATTGGTTTAGCAGGCGATTGAGGTGTGTTTTGCGCAGATGAATAGTCAGTAGATTGATACTGAGGTGTCAGCTCAACGATATATTCTTTGGTGCTATCCGCAGGTGAGATTGATTTCGATTTTTGTAGAGGACTTTCGTGAATCTTGCGAATCATACTAAAGCTCTTGGCGAACAAGGGATTACTGCCACTATGATCAATCAAATAGTTGTCAAATATCGGAAAGGTTTCATTTACGTTCGGTAATAACAGGTCATAATGGAGCCCTGGAAAATCTGGATTATACAGATAAATGATATTTTGCGCACGCGTACATTGCTTGAAAACCTCTTCGAAATTATACAAAGTACTGGGAACATCATGGCGAACAAGTTGCCAATGTAACATATTCATGGTTGGATCTTCCCGCAGAACTGCGAAGCATATATTGAACATTTTTGAAAAGATGACCATATCGTCGTCAGACATCCATTTACTTTGAATATTGTCATCAGAAAGTTCACGTAATCGTGTTTTTATGTCTGCTTCCGTCAAATTATCCGTTGGCTGCGTCTGTCGATATCTTTGTCTTAAGCTATTTATAAGTTTTGTAATATTTGCAGTTTCATCCTGTCCAACAAAATCGGATCCTCGCATCCTCAAAAAGACAGACAAGGCGTGGTAACCGCAGAAATGATCCGGTGGAACATTCAAAATAGACCAGCTCTTCTCTAAATCCCGCAATGAAATCTTATTTTCTTTATACATTTTTTCCAAGGTTTGCTTTTCTTGAACGTCATGTCTCGTTGTCTCAATCGCCTCTGACTGCGCAGATTGTTTCGAAATAGATTTGGGAATTTCTTGGCCAACAGGTGTGATTGGAAGATTCATCTTTGTTGGAGATTTCTTTTTTTTAAGTATTTGTTGTCTGGGAACACATTCTTTCGTTTTTGGATCACGTCGTGTTCCTTTCGGGCATCTTTTTGTTTTAGGTTTGGCGGTAACACACTCTTTTGTTTTCGGATCTCGTCGGGTTCCTTTAGGGCAACGGGTACGCGACACTGGGACAGGCGATCCAGTATATTTCACTTTCCCCTTATTATCTTGAAAATAGATTAAGCGTTCCTTTTTCTCGTGTTTTTCTTTTACTATTTTTCGACCAATTGCTCCATCCGCGGCAACATACCGTTTAGTCTTTTCGTTAAGAACATACAATTTAGGCAATGTCATTTATTATTAAAAAAAAAAAATATTCCCTATATAAAAATGGGAAAATTTTCGACAACTTCACAAAAACTTCTCCTCGCAGCGCTTATTTTATTGGGAATTCATATTCTCGTCTCTTTTTTCAGTGTTGTGTTAAATCCAAAATGTTACTCGAGAGTGCTCTGGACAATTTCCTTCCTTGATGTTGCAGCGGCCTTTGTCCTCATAATTCTGGCCTGTTACTATGAAATGAAAGATGACGACGACAATGAATCTTATATCTCCGAAGAAAAAAACGAAAAGGAACCTGAGGGAATCAACTCTGAAAATTTCAACTATCAAGACGCACAAGGAAATAATATTCAAGAAGCTCCTTCTTCATGATTGAAAAAATAGACTTTGCACAGTAGGAAATTTTATTATACAATAATAAAATTAACCCTCTATTCAACATATTATTCAAAACTTTTAAAATATGATTTTTTTCAAGATTTTCCAACTTGTCAAATTACTTTAATATAGGAAAATCAATACTTTCATGATGAGCAATATTATCCTTAGACCATATACACAAATTCCAACATTAGCAGTTGAAGTCGAACAACGATGCATAACACTGAATCACTTAAAACCACTCATGTCCAAAACTATCAAGCCACATTTCCAACGTAAAGGATGTTGGGGAACATATCCCTCGGAAAATGCTTCCAAGCCAAATGATCAAGCGTATTGTGACTTTCTTATTCATTCTTCACGATTCGAGTCCAATGGAATATCTCTTGGCAGAACGATCCACGAAAACAATGAATTATTTTATATCATCGATGGAAACAATCGTGTAAACGCCTTGGTGACGCTCCTGGAGACGCCTTTAAAAATCTATCCCCATCTTCTCCAAACACTTGTAGGACTTTTAACACCAAGCGAAATTGATACTATGTATAAATGCACACTGACGCAGATACAACAGTTTGATATCGAAAGGATTTTCCCAGATAGCAACTTTTCCTCAGAAGTGCGTAAAGCAATTAAAATCGCTGTGGAGAATATGCGTTCGAAATTTTCCTATAAAGGGGAACCAATCCAAACCGAAGTGAAAATTAACATCACTACCTATATGAATGGTGATCAAGACACCTACGCCTTGGTTTTTGCAGAGACAAACCGATATGTCTCCAAATTGTCGGAAAATAATTTACTCGCGGCCCAGCTTTTCCATACCTCTCTTCCAATTTATCATTATGAAGAAGAGATTTGTAACGAGGCTCGACTTCATTACGAAGACCGTGACAATGGCGAAGTTCTCGAAGCTGAACCAGTGGAAATCTTTAATGTATTCGATTATTTCCTAGGATTACAAAATTTTTGCCACAAAATTTGTCCATGGATTCCCAGTTTTATGAAAGTACACAACAACGGGAAGGCAATGTTCTTTAAACTTTTTGAATGTTATCAAAACTCGACATCCATGACGCCAGAGTTGTTTGATGAGGAAAGCGTGAATGAATTTATTCAAAACATTGTTGCGGTTTCTTACATACTCCAAAAGATTCGGCTAGATTTCCTACGTTTTGACAGCAATGATAAATTTTTGTCCAATTGCAGCCAAAAGTCTGAAGAAAACTGTGTCCGACCAAATGTTACTCTGTTGGTCATTATTACTCTTCTCGCTTTGAAAAAAAAAGGCGAGGTGCCTCAAGACAAAATTATTCGGGATATAAAGAGAGCTCTCATTTACCACTTTTTGTGCGAGGGGTTGGCTGACAATGAAGAAACGAGGGAGTTGAAATTACTGGATGGATTAAAGTTTCCCTCGGGTGGCAGAGCCATCATGTCGGCCGGTTTGAAAATTGCCAATAGTGATGTCAACCACATTCTACGTATTGATGATAAAAAGTCATTCCATAAACTACTTCAATTGTACCTCAACCAAGAAGCGCAAAATCCTAAAAAAAGATCATTTCTTTTCATAAATCGAATCCTTTACAGTTTCTTTCCTGATGCAACAGATTTTTTAATTGGTTTGTCCCAAAAAACACAAAATGCAAATCTGTACCGTTTGGGAAACATGAAGCTTGATTCTACGGTTGTTACGCCTGTCTTTAACTTTCAATTCCGAAAAATATTGCGTGAAGATGTGCCATACGAATGCTTATGCACAGAAAACGAAAAAAAAATTGCAGATCGTGTCACCCAAGAATTATTTTTACTTTAAAGTTTTTAATTTTATCATAAGATAAACATGGTTTCCAAATCTGGCTCTACATCCTTCTCGGCGTGTTACTTTTAGTTACTCTTGTTATGATAGGAGTTATTATCACGATTTTCACAATGAAGCAGAAAAAAAATGAAAGTTACAGGGCATCATACCCTCGTGGGTCATTGAATTCTCTGGATTTTATTGTTAAAGGTAAAGTAAGTCCACTTCGTTCTGATCTCCCACCAGCAAAAAATGTACTAGAGTGTTTGATGAAGCTTACTGATTATCCACCTCCATATAAAATTGTACTTGTGAACGTGATCTATATTAAAGATTACAACGACAGGTTAACTAGGTTGCTTCCCTATTCGTTTGAGGTTTCCTTTGGTGATGAGGATACTTTCTCACCTTTTCCTCTCGAAACGTCGTATTATCATAAAGATGATCGTTTTACGATGCAGTCAGTAAGCGGAGGTGATGGGGATCAGTACGCCTCCTATTTTGCGTATGCACCAACCGAATCTGAAAGACACTATAAACATTTTACCATAAAAGGTTATGGAATTGAAAATGTAAATTTCGTTTCCATTCAATACTTTACTGATTATCTTATACAGGTGGTGGATTCAAGTACGGGAGCAAACTATACTATGTGCGTCTACAAGTTTGTCCATTATTTCACCGACCTCCTAGACGATGATATTCGCTTTTTTGTTAAAAATAAACAGGTGAAGAATCCTTTTCAATTTGGAAATCCAAATACCGCATGTTACGGTAACAACCCTGTCTCTGAACTTCCATCCAGAATTTCCTCCAATGATCATTCTCAAAAACTGATTTCTGGTCATTCCTACAGCACCACACCGATTAGTGCGATACCCGTTTATCGGTTGTCAAAGCATCTGACGAGTACTGAATTTGTATTAGAACAACAGGATCTAAGTACCTGTTCATATACCTATCTTTTTTGTCGTCCCATCAATCCTGAAAAATCCAGACAGTTTGACTTGAAATTTTATGGAATATTGCGAATCAAAGTGCCCAATGTTTATAGTCCACTGATGGGCTGCCAAACCATGGAGGATTATGATGCTCTCTACTTTAGTATAAGTGCTATGCAGGGAAAGCAAAGACCAAACATTACCTCATTTTGGACGGTGAATTCTCCAATGATGGAAAAAACAAAGGACGCAGATGGTTTTGCTTATGTTTTTTGGATGCCGGAAGATGAGTTTATAGGCAAATTCGAGTTAAATTCACCTACTCCACCAATTATTCAATGGGGTGACTATACTGGTTATGTATTACCAGCACCAACATTTGCATTTTACATACGTTACAAATCACCCAATCCAACTTGGAAAGGTTCTCCCATCAATGCCAGATGCCATTCGAATGAAAAAACAAATAAACCGGTAACATCTGACCAGTTAGGAGATTGGCTTCCAAGTGTCTATGGTGAAAATTTTAAGAATTTTGACGCATTCATAAATTCAAATAGCATTGGTATCATCGAGAATAACAAAGAAAAACCATGGATAGTTTCCTATTAGAACCTGAACATCTGTACACTCCTTTTCCTATCACTGAGCCATTATTTAAAATTGTGAACAATCTAATCCCTGACATTAACTTTTTTTCTGAAGAACATTTTTCCATCTCATTGGAAAAGAATGCCAAAACCAAAAATCCATGTCGTTGGATGTGGACAAGTGGGTGCAACAATGTCCAATTATTTTGTCAATCGTCATTTTCCTGTCTCTATTTATGATACCAAGAAGAATGCAAAATATGCCCAGGTACCCTGGGGTTGGATGCGTCGCATGTCATTACAACAAATGGAGCGATTACAACTCCCACTGTGTCCTTTAGACCTTCCACAAAACCACATATCCCAAGGTCCGATGGTCATTAGTACCAGCTCAGAATTACGATCTGAAAAATGGAAACAGTGGCTACGCACTGTTCACACCGACGCCCGTCTACTAACGGAGAAGGAGGCGCAAGATTTCGAGATTCACGAAAAATATAACCTGCTGTGTGATAGTCATGATTATCTTTTTGATTTCAACCAATACAAATCCGAGCTCATTCGAACGCTTCAATCGCAGACAGAATGGATCGATAAAAGCAGTGCAAAGCGTTTCGTTTGGAAAAATAATTTTATTCAAGGGATCCTTTTAGAAAATGGTCAATATCATTCCATTGAAGACGAGGCACAAGTGCTTTTGTGTGTCGGAAATCAAACAAAACATTTCCTCCCGGTCCCCGTGGCAGGAATTAGCCTTCAATATAGAGTTGTCCCAAAAGATGCGATCCCTCCCAAACCTTACATTGCCCATTGGACTGACAACCGTAGCATTCAATATTTTAACAATTACGTAAAGCTAGGGTGCGGTATGAACGGTACGCTAACAAGTTTACCCCCTATGAAATTTTGGTCCAATTTTTTTCATTTTCTATGGAAACAAAACTATTCTTGGCAGAATGCAACCACTGCGGTACGAGAGCATTGGCGACTGGACCATGATTCTTTCGAATCTTGTCAAGTGGACATTACTCCAGATTTCTTACCCATTGTGCAACCTATTGGCAAAAACTTGACCGTTGTCTGTGGCCTTAGTGGTTCCGGATTTACCGTCTACGAACCATGGTTCCAAGAACATGTCAAGAATGTTATTCTGCGGGAGATAAGTGAAAATCGATTCCGGATCGATCGCAAGTTTGAGGCAACTTCATTTTTATATTGACCATAAACTTTTCTATTATCGTATTGATCATAGAATAAAATGTGAACATATTACGTCAAGAAAAGACAACAAAAATTATTTTGCCTCGAAAGTAATTCTCTGACAATGATATCGATTCGTGCGTTAAAATATATCTGGGCTCCACTCTGGCCATATTTCTTTCATATCTTTTTCTTCAATCCTTCTATTTGGTCTAATTTTGTATAATTTTTTCATTTGTGGAAGATCTATATCCGTTGGTCTTTTGATAAATGTTGCTTTTGTCCTGTATCCTGCTTCATTGGCACCAAACTTGTTCTTATCTGCTTGTGTTATTAATGGAGAAAGATAATAGTAAGCGAATGATTTTCGATACACCCCAGTTGGACACATTATTTTATCTGGCAATCCATGCCATGAAATTTCATTTGTTTGAAAGATAATTGCGGAATTAAACTTTGGATATGTTTTGACTTTACACTCTTCCATATCCTTGTCCCATAATTGATTATCACCATTCCATTCTTCTCTCCAATCTTTTGTTAAAAATAAAATGACATTTAATCTCCTTTGTTTATTTTCTAATTTTGGATGTTTCTCATAATCCAAGTGCATATTTAATCTTCCGTACCGAGAATGTGCATGTAAACCAGCCCCATGTAAATAAGGATCATATTCTAAATCTGGGATTGATGCGATTTCGGAAAAAATACGAGTTATCTCATTTGTTGATAAAACATAAAATAACTTTCTCATTTCTGGTGCCATGTCCTTTAAATTATCATATGCATATTTAACTTCGATTGGATTAGTATATTTATGCCAATTTTCATAATTTGTTGGAAATTTTTCAAATAAGATCTCCGCGTAGTCGCCATCAAGAAAATTATCGATTTTCACGTACGAAAATGGATCTGCGTTTTTGAACTCTTCTTTCAACTGCTGTATATTTTGTATCCAAGCGCCAAAGTATCCGGTATTTTCCTTTTCGTTCAATGATTCTAGCTCTGCCATATTAATTTTAAAATCATTTT
Organism: Rhodospirillaceae bacterium; assembly: GCA_002690995.1. Classification (GTDB taxonomy): domain Bacteria; phylum Pseudomonadota; class Alphaproteobacteria; order Thalassobaculales; family Thalassobaculaceae. The sequence continues at coordinate 9,934 of NZGS01000034.1, read as the reverse complement.
CTTCGCTCATGACATCTAATTTTATTTCCACTGTGTTTCCTTTAAATATATTCAATACATTTGTAACGATACTTTACGATTTACAGTAGTTGTTTTAGCCCAGTCATAAAGTCGATTTCTGGTTTCCATCCGAGCTCTTTTAGCTTGTTGTTGGAAATATAGTATCGTTGGTCGTTGAAAGGTCGATCTTCAACAAACTCAATCCAATCATCCACATCCTTAGTCTCTTGAATCGATTCAATTAAAATCTTTGCAACTTCCATTACGGATAACTCCTCTTCGGTGCCAATATTGTAAATTTCGCCCACGTTTCCAAGACAGAGAATTTTTTCAAACGCTTTTGCTGCATCCAACGCATGCATAAATGCTCGGACACTGGTACCATCCCCTTGTATTGTTACCCTTTTGTTTTGCTTCAATTGTTGTATAAATTTGGGAATTAATTTTTCAGGATATTGATTTTCGCCGTAAACATTATTTCCTCGAGTGATAATAATCGGCATTTTATAGGAATGTTGGTAGGATTGAGCAATTAGTTCCGCACCAGCCTTTGTAGCTGCATACGGATTTGTAGGGCATAAAATACTCTGCTCCGTTTTCTTTGTTTCATTAATATCATTCATCGACTCTCCATACACTTCGTCCGTAGAAACATGGATGATTCTCTTGACGTTTCCATATTTACGACAACTTTCCAACAAGGTATGTGTCCCAAGAACATTATCCTTTGTATAAACCAGGGAATCATCAAACGATGTCTGTACATGGCTTTGTGCTGCAAAATGTATTACTTCGTCAATGAAATTATTCTTTAAAATAAATTCAAGGAGCTCCATCGAACAAATATTTCCTCGGATCAAATGATAATATGGAGACCTCCGTATTTCTGGAAGGATATTTTCTTCCTTTGCACAATAATACATGGCGTCAATATTATAGATATTATAACGATTTTTCGGAAAAATATAATTAATAAAATTGGAGCCAATAAATCCACAGCCACCGGTAACTAATAGATTTTGTCGTCGAAACAGTGTATTATTTTTCCATGCATTCACAAGTGCATCCTCCTTTTTTATTGGTTCGATACGCGTAAAAAGAATCATTGTGGAAGATATTATATGTTGGTCCGTACGAGACAAGAAGAATTCAAAAGGTTTTTTCTGTCGTTCTGCTGCATAGCAATCTCCCAACATTCCCGCCCCCGTCACATATTCTACATGTGGAACTCTTTCGTACAGCTTGGTCGTTTCTATAATCCGATAAATACAACGCCGTAGTGTTCTGTTACCGGCCTGTGCAACCATGAATCCCGGATAAAGCGCAATCTCCCCATCCCATATATGATTCTCCATGTCGTACGACCGATGCACAGGATCTTTCAAGCGTTCCATGTCATCAAAAGGGGAGGAAGAATGTAATTCATCCAATTGATGAACCACAAAGGACTCTTCATGAAGACAATTATGGAGTCGAATCTGTGGAATCCAGTGAGGATCCAGGTATATACCTCCTTTTTTATATAAAATACAATAGGACCAAAATTGAATTTTCATGGTGGCGAACCTCAATAATCGAAAGGTTTCGACAACGATCTTGTCAAAATTTTCTTGAAGATAGTCCTCACATGCCTGAAGGTTAAATAACTCAAACTGCATATCATAATTCAACTGTTTTATTTCCTCATGCGCCACAGAGACATTGTCCGTGAGAATATCATATGCTTGATAAACTACATTTGGAATAATATCCGTGGGAAAACGAAAATGAAACCGTTCAATGTCCTGTTTGAATTTTTCGTAGACAATTTCTCGTATTGTCTCATTGTAATATTCACTAAAATTAGGAACTGAAGGTGGTCCTTGAAACATGCGACAAGAATAGGGCAGTTTGAACCGTGCACTTATTTGTTTCATGTCATGTAGAAAATGTTCGTAACGTATAACATGTTGGAGAGGATATTCTTTTGGTTCATGGCGTTGAACAAATTCCTCAAATGGTAACGCCGAACGTGTACTTTCATAAAGATATACCATCATTTCATAGGGATTTCGTACGATACCGAAACTTTCAAATGGCCATTCTCTGGTGGAACGTCTCCAATGGGGCATTAACGGAAAACAACGTTTTTGAATCCGTTGACCGCAATCATCTTTTAAATCTGGATCGATACATGAAAGATATTCAAGCATTGGAATGGATTCCGAACCTGGTAATTCAATGTAAATGAACTGAAACCGTTCCGATATTAAAATCATTTTTATTAAAGATGATTTTTTTTTTTAAAAGTGTTCGGGTTGAAAATATACGTTTTAATGTTATCTTGATTTACACGTATTTTTTTCGGAATCTAACACAATTCATTTGCAAAAATTGCACGCAGCCACGTCGTTTGTACGAACACTTTGTGTACACTTACTTATTTTGAAAGTTCATTATTTATCATTGGTGGTGGAGAAGATGTTGAGCCCATATTCGCAAAAGTAAAATATAAACCAACACCAAGACCTATGACCATCAGACCAATGATCGATAGTATTATAATCTTTTTCTTCATTTTGATTTTTACTCCATGATTTTTTTTTGTAAACTTTTTGAAGAACTATCGAAAGAAGCCCATAACAAATTGTTTGTCAAAATGCGCCTTGTCAATCCGCCAGAAACATTTTGTTTCTACACCAGGTAGATTTCTGTCTTCCATTTGAATATCTCCCGTCCACGATATCAACAATTTGCGACTGGCGCTTTCTTGTTTTATGGGGAATCCCAGCAAAAGACATGTTGTCACAACATCAGATAGTCTGAAATCTTCATCGTGCACAGTATGCTTTACAAAATGATCCAAGAATTGTAATGTTTTGTGAAAAATATACTTTAAGTGGACAGAAATCGTTGCATCCAAAATGTATGGTTTTGCATTTTTCCTATACCATTCAAGTTTGGTCTGATCAATCAACACATCATCCACTGTAGAAGGCCAAACGATACTAGGATGATTTGTCAAAAAAAGATAATCTCTTAATCCATCGGGATCAAGATGAGCATTCAATGGAAATCCATTTGTCTTCTTGGTCCCCTCGACGGCAGCACATGAATGTCGTCCTCGTACCAAAGGATAACGTCGCAAAATTTTTCCATAGCTTCGTATCGGTGCGAGTACAAGCACAAGAAACTCAGTGTCGTGGATTTTTTCAAAAAATACATCGAAATCGACAAGTGGAGGAGCTATACAAAAATCAACATTGTAGATCTTACATAACATTTTTTTATATTGCATAGTTTCATCAGGTGGATGTCTTCTCTCATGAGATAAGTATGTTGACGGTTGGACTCCTTTCATGAGAGGTATATCATACATCTTATTCAGGGAAAGCCATTTTGCCATCCAGCACACATTATAAGGAAACGATAAAAACCCGTCCTCACAAACAATGCCTAATAAATTGATTTTTTTAAGTACATGTTGACAAAGAAGAATACTGATGGCAGCTGTGCCATCCAAATCACAATCCGTAAAAACCAAAACATTTTTCGTATTTAGCATTTTTATAGTTATTGTTTTTTTTTAAACAAAAAACTAACCACGACGACAAATCCTACCATACACGGATGAAGATGGTGCAGTGGTATTTCAGGCATCTGAACTCTTCCAGGGTTAAACAAAGGAAAGTTGAAAAATCTTGCATCGAATTGAATGACGGTCCATGAGGGAATCATAAATATTTACCTTACCTTTTGTTGTCAAACCAATATTTGATAACGAAGCGTACATGATCAAAAATCGGAATGATTTGTTTTTCGATAGGAATAAAAAACAAATCGATAATTCCATTACACAAGATTTCAATGGTTATCCTCTGGGTCCAGCATAGGTGGAACGGAGCGATGCGGTAGACGAACCAGCTCTGGTTTGCATGACATTCGTTCGGATTGGAGCGACACGTTGCTGCCATGCACGATTACTGTTCTTATGCATTAATCGTTGTTGCAACTCCGTCCTATGTCCTAACATGCTGTTCGCATACGTTTCATCCGCAAAAGTATAAAGTGCTTGACCCTCTAATGGATCATTGTGAGGATACATGCCCGTAGATGTCCCGAAACTTGCAAAATCGACAGCGTTTCGAGTCAAGTAACCATTATTGTTCTGTTGATCGATGTCGCCATAATAAAATCGAGGTTGTCCCAGCATTGGATCAATATAAGACCGATATTGTGTTCCGTAACCATTCTGTCGGGGATCAAACACATTTCGGCGGTGCGGCTGATCGGCAAAATTGTAGTCACAATGTTTCGTGGATATTTTGTTTTGTAAGGGATCCAACTCGACAAATTCGTCATACCCTGACTTTGGCTCCAGGATTGTAGGTTCAAATTGCTGTGTATAGGAAATCCCCAAGTTGGACATGCTGGCATCATTTTGATTGACTTGCGATTTTGTATATAGATCAGGTTGTAATGGGATGGAAAATATCTTTTCGTTATAATCCGGGTTCGATTGTAATGGTAAAGGTGCATTATAATTTACTGGTAGATTCTTGGACAAGTTGTTAGGATGCATCCCACATGCGGTGTTTACATAGTCATTGTCATGCGAAAAATATTCTTCTGTTCCGACCTCTCCCGGATAGGATTCGTTTGCTTTCAAGGTCCCTTTATAAAGAGGGACAAGTTCCTTTACAGAGGTAGATGGGGCTGTCGTACTATCGGTTACATACCCGTTATAATAAAGTTCCTGTGTTTTCTGATCGTTGATTCCCGTTGGAACGACAAAATCGGTTGGCTGCCACGTATCAAAATCGTAGATGGGGGATGGAATTACGGGTTGGACTAGGGTTTTGGGTATCATTGTCCCTGCGAGCTTTTGGTTTAAGGATACGTTTTCATCCAGAGGGACACCTTCGTATTGGTATGCTGAACTTTGCTGTCCATTTATCAGTTGCAGATTTGATTCGTTCGGTTTTATATTGAGTCCATCCACCGAAACCGGTTTTGGAAAGCATTTTCGTTGTTCGTTGAACGAAGGAGTAATGACGAGATTATTACTCGGGGAGTTGAAAGTTACCGGGGGCACTGCTTCCTGGAGGGAAGCAACGTTTCCGTAATATTCTTTGCTAATAAGGAACCGCCTCCCAATGTAATAAGCAATCGTTGTTACTAAAATTCCACAAAACAGAAATAAAAGAGCAAGTCGAATGGAACAAGTCAGAATAAGGATTATAAACACTAGTACTACTAATTTTGTAACGTCATTCATTTTGGCTTCAAAGGATTGTTCATCAAATGGCTTTCGGAGCGATTGAAAGCATGCGTCCAACCAATATGACGAGGATTCTGTCGTGAGTACCATTTTATAATAATTTTTTTTTTTTTTATAATTTTTTATACAAATCATGGATGACAGCTCCGGTGAAAAAGTTATTATTGTTTTAACCGTCGGCGTTTTTATAATAAGCTTCCTCGTCATACTCAATAATGGAGCCAAGGTGTATTTTCAAGAATAGATTTTCCTGTCAAGCAATCATTTTTACCAGATGACTGATAGTAACTGCAATGCTAAAGAGAAACATGAATAAGACCAGATAAAAACCAAATTTCCATTTGGCATTAAAATAATTGTCATATAACATGATTCCAAATCCACATGAAATAAATAAACTGGACATAACTATTTTCAAGCCATCTCGATCATCGGTTTGCTTGATATAAAAATCAATCGACAAAGACGTCAAAAAACAGGCAATGATACATGCAAATATAATATTCAGTCTCCGGCTCTTATGTTGCCAATGTTTAATCATATTTTTATTTCATATTGAAAAAGTTTTTCACGGAAATAAAATTGCTAGATGCACGGAATTTTTTACAGGAGGACCATGTAAACCGTGTAATGAATCAAAAATTAAAGTTGATTCCAAATTTTTGTTTTTTTGGATAAATACCATTCTTGTCTGATGAAAAATCGTCAAATGTACAATGGCCTTTACGATTTACGAGTAGTAAAAACCACATTTTAATTATTAACCATTAATCATCCGACCATGACTTTCGTGAAAATATTTTATTGTATTTAACAATAAGTGATCATCTGTTTTAAAAAAATAATATAAAGCTTCTCCCCATAATGGTAGATCACCCCATCTATATATATAGATATTGTTTGATTCTTTTACTGCTTTGATATATTCAAATAACAGATCATTTGTTTTTAATTTGTTTACATTAAATCCAATTACATTTGTATATGGACCTGAAGGGGTTCTGCTTTTAATATTATCAAATCCACTCATTTTTAGAAAATTTTGTGTGAATTTATTTAAACCTTTTGTACAATGATTCCCACCATCATTTTGGTAATGACCGTAAATAGACACTTTATTATCAAGTTGTTCAAAAATTATATTATAATCAGACATATAGTTACAATCTTCGTCAATTCTTAGTATTTTATCATAGCCATCTACATATTTCCAAAATTCAGAAAACCAAAAATTACACATATTTCTATATCCTAAGTTAAAATCTCTGGTATCTGGGTCAAATTTTATAGTGTTGTCAAAATTAAATGAATCTTTTACATTTATAAATTGAAGTGGAATTTTTGTTTTATTTTGTATATATTTTTGATGTTCAGTTGCAATATTACCTTCATGAAAAATAATGTAGGAGATATTTCTATTAAAATATTTTTCTAAATGTTTATTTCTGGTTAATAATTTTTTATATTTGTTTTTTGTTTTATAACCTCTGGTTAATACAACAATCGCATTTTTATCATAATTTTTATATTTTTCATAATTACATGATTTATTCTGCGTGAAATGTAATATAAATGCTACTAATCCTAATATTGCAAAAATACTAATTATAAATATAATACATATTTTAGGTAAATATGCATTATTATAACTCATCTTTTTTAAAATAGTGTTCTAAAAAAAAAAAATATTTTTATGTATATTGATAGAGAATGACCGTCTTACGAAATGGTTTCGATCGGAAAAGCAAATTCCATTACAATGTATTAACCTATATTGAAACGGACACGGATCTTTCACAATATGCAATTCCCTATGATTCACACAATCCTTCCTTTATGGAAAGTTGGGTTAGATGTATGATCGATGGGAAATACGGATTTGCATATACAAAGGCACCCGAAGAGATGCTCTATGTCACCTTGAAAAAACCAGGACAAGATCAACAGCAAACGTATCTGTTTGCAAAGCAGTCCGCATTTTGTCTTGAATCCGAATGCTCCACGGGGTGAATAATACATCATAGCGTTCAAAACATTTCATGCATGTCATATCCACAAATTATCGATTTGGCATGATTTTAAAAATATTTTAGAATATTTATTTTTAAATAATTTTGATATCTTTTTTTTTTGATAAAGTAAATGAGCGAATTAAAAGTAAAGATAATATCGGATGACGATTCTGAAAAGATTTTGCATCTTCCAGTCTACTCCAAGAGTGGAAAAAAAATTACTGCCAAAAACGATTTATATGATTATGAGGGCGGATACAATAAGACAATGGAAGCCAACGGACCTGAATGTTATCTCAGTGTCAAATACCCAAGAGGAGATGGATCGTTCAAGCCATACTTGGCCGGGGCATTCAAAAATGGTTATTTGGTGAAAGGACTGCAATATAGTAGAAGTGGTGATGTGGAGTTTTCGGGAACTTTTCGTAACGGTAAACTTCACGGAAAGGGAAAAGAATATATAGGCACGGGTGAAGATTATATCGAAGGTGTTTTTAAAAATGGAGAAATATGTGGAAAAGCGAAAGAATTTCTTGATGGAAAGTTAATTTTTGTTGGTGGTATGAAAAAGTATTCGTATGAGGGAAAAGGTAAAGAATATTATGAAAATGGAAAACTGCACTATGATGCATCGTGGAAGGATGGAAGACTGAATGGTAAAGGAAAAGAATTTAATTTGGATGGAAAGCCAAAGTTTGAAGGCAGTTGGAAAGTTGGTTTTTATGAAGGAAGGGGAAAACGGTATAAAACAATCGTAATAGACGATAAATATGAGGATACCTATACGACTGGAAATTTTGAAAGAGGACATCTTGAAGGAAAAGCTACCGAATATTATATGGATGGAAAAGTTGCCTCTAAAATGTTTTACGAACGTGGTCGACGACAGGGAAAAGGTGTTCGCTATTTTCCTTCTGGAAAAATATTTCAGAAAGGGGAATGGAAACGGGATCGAATGCATGGTAAATGTGTCGAGTATTATTCGTCTGGTAAAATTAAAAAAGAAGGCGTTTTTGAAGATGGTCGTTTAGTAAAAGGACGTTATTGTGAATATAATGGGTACTGTTATGTTGGGACGTTCGATCGTAATAATGATAAAAACGGACCTTTCAAAGTCTACTATCCAAGTGGGAAACTCTTGGAGATTGCTACCTATAAACGTGATCGGCAAGATGGTCCCGTTAAAATCTTTCATGAAAACGGAAAGGTAAAATTTAAAGGAACGTATGACAGAAGTGGTAAAATTGGACTTGGAGTGGAATATTATGAAAATGGCAAAAAGAAATATGATGGCTCTTATGACCACAACAGACCAGATGGAAAGGGAAAATCCTATTTTGAAAATGGTAAACCCTCTTTTGTTGGAACGTATTATTTTGGCTCTCCGAAGAAGGGGACAATGTATGAACCAAATGGTAGTTATGTTGTTGGAAATTTTGATTCAGGAAGACCCGTGGGAGAATGCGCCTTTTACAATCCTCAAAAAAAATTACTTATGAAAGGAAAATTCAGTTATGGAAGGAAAAATGGAGAGGTAAAAATTTACCGACCAAATGGAAAACTGGAATTCAAGGGTATGTTTGTAGAAAATAAAAAAGAGGGTCCCGGTTCGGAATATAATGAACACGGGAAAATTGTTCGGAAAGGATTTTGGAAAGATGACAAATATGTAGGAAAAATTGATGTTGTTGAACACCAAAAAGTAAAGCGTATTCAACAAAATAATATCAAGAAATTTCTTCAAACCAATGACGCTTCCTTCCTCAAAAAAGTTAGTACGGATAGCATGAAATTGTACTTGAAACAGAAAGCTAACAAAACGGTCACTGGAACCAAACCGAAATTAATCAAAGAATTAAAACAATGGCGAAAAGAAGTCAAAAAGGAAAAACCAAAGGCAGAAGGTATGGTGTTTGATGCATACGAAGGAGATGACGTTCCCATTCAGGAATTTGTAAAAGATGAGGATCGTATTCTTCTTGTCTCCAAAACCGGACATTACGACGGCGTATATTTGGAACAATCTCAAATTGTGTATGAATGCGAAAATGATCGATCCTGGAGTAGTTATGTCGGTGACTCCACCGTCCGCTCCTTGATTCAATTTCCAACGGCATCTGGCCCAAAATATTATTTTGAAACTAGCATTGTGAAAGATTTGGAAAAAGGTTATAATGTTTTCCATTACGAAACCGATCCAAAGTTTATTCGAATTTTATCCAAAAGTGTAGCGCTAGGTGGAAGTATTGTTTCCGGATTGCATTGTGACGAAAAAGATGTCATAAAAGTATCGCGAGCCACCAAGATGGAAAAGCTTGGGGGAGGATTGAAAAAAACTGTCCAATTTGACTATTAGATTTTTTTATAGGTTTATAAAAAAATTTCACTCCATTGTTTTTCTTTTTATTTTGCAGTCATGACCTTTGTCTTTGTTCATTTGTATCCCCAACGTGAGCCGTTCCTATTTTACGTTTACGGGTGGGTCACCAGGACAGAAGGTTCCCTCATAGGACTTACTTTATGATTCCCATGTCACTCGTTTCATCAGAATTATTACGTGCAGGAGAACCAAGGTCCCCGGAAGAAGCTGGACAATCCGATGGAAGTGATAATCGAATGAACCCTTCAAAGGGTGCATCACATTCACTAGGATAGTATTTCG
>NZGS01000033.1 GCA_002690995.1 Rhodospirillaceae bacterium | reverse complement strand
TAAATTTCATTAGAATTTTCCCGTGTTATATTTCGTGACGTATCGCAATTTGGTCATTAAATTATGACCTACTTTCAATCGCGCTAACCTTAATGAGAACTTACCTTATGTTCAAAAATAACATCTTTAAATATTTATTTTGCCAAGTTGGTGTAACTCTACTGATTTTCTCCAATAGTTTTGCGGATACTCAGCGGCCACAACCAGAAGAAGGATTCGGGCGTCAAGAAAGCCAGTTAAGTGTAGGAAGGTCCATAATGGTAGCGACCGCACATCCAATCGCTTCTAAAGTGGGCTTCGATATACTTAAAAAGGGCGGTACAGCCGCTGACGCAGCAATAGCGATCCAGTTGGCATTAAACGTAGTAGAACCGCAATCTTCGGGCATAGGTGGTGGCGCTTTTGCTTTATACTGGAACGCGAGTGAAAAGACATTAAAGTCATATGATGGTCGGGAAATAGCCCCAGAATCGGCTACAGCAGATTTGTTTCTTGATGAAGATGGTATGAAACGAAAGTTCTGGGATGTGGTCCCGGGGGGACTATCAGTCGGCGTTCCAGGGACGCTGGCTCTCCTTGAAAAACTTCACCTAAACTTTGGCTCAATCGCTTGGAAAGAGCTTTTTAATCCGGCAATTGACTTGGCTGCAAATGGATTTCCAGTATCAAGTCGACTTGTAAAGTCTATTAAAAGAGCAAGATTGAAAAAGCTGAAGTTCTTTGACGATACGCAGAACATATTTTTTAAAAAAGATGGTTCAGAATATTCAGCCGGTGAAATAATTCGAAATAAAGAGCTTGCACAGACGTTTAAAATAATTTCCCAACAAGGCTCCAAAGCCTTCTATAACGGCGTGATAGGTGATCAAATTGTGAGGACTGTTCAGTCGAGTAGGGTCAATCCCGGTTTAATGGAGGAATCCGATCTTGAACGCTACAAGGTTAAAGAACGAACACCGGTTTGTTTGCCGTATAGAGATTATAAAATCTGTGGAATGGGCCCACCGAGTTCCGGTGGGCTAACAGTTGGCCTTATTCTAGGCATCCTCGAAAACTCTCAACTTAAAGGTATTGGGCGCGGCGTCGAAGGGATGCATCTATTCATTGAAGCATCAAAATTGGCATACGCTGATCGTAATTTATATATTGCTGACAGTGATTTTGTTACCGTTCCCAGTCAAGGCCTAATGGATAAAGCTTATTTGAAAGAGCGATTTACAAAAATTACTAGAACTCCCATTGAACAGGCGGAACCGGGAACTCCGCCTGGTTCTGAGGAGTTACTGCGACAATTGCATCGACATAAAGAGAGTGCTGGGACTACGCACTTTTCAGTGGTGGATAGTTATGGCAATTCACTCTCATTAACGTCTACAATAGAAACAGGTTTCGGTAGTCGATTAATAGCTGGTGGATTTTTACTTAATAACGAGATGACAGATTTTGCATTTGTTCCGAAGAAAAATGATGGGCTGATCGCAAATCGTGTTGAAGGAGGTAAACGACCCAGAAGTTCAATGTCTCCAACCATTGTTTTAAAAAATAATAAACCATATTTAATACTCGGTTCTCCAGGTGGATCGCGAATTATCTCTTATGTAGCGAAGACAATAATTTCAGTTTTGGATTGGGGAATGGACGCCCAGTCCGCCATAAATTCAGGTCATGTTGTCAACAGAAATGGCGTAACCGAGATTGAAGAAGCGTCAGATGCGTTGGGTTTTAAAAAAGGGTTGAGTCAACTTGGGCACCAAATAAAGGTACGGAACTTAAATAGTGGAATTCAGATGATTCAAATAAACGATGATGGAACTTTAGTTGGTGCCGCCGACCCAAGGCGAGAAGGACTCGTGATTGGAGATTAGCAGCAGTAGAAATGGGAGATAACTGAATGCAATTCGGTACAATGGTTGTTCCTCGGGCATCCGATTGGAGAATTATAGTCGATCTAGAAAGAATGGGGTATGATAGCGTTTGGACCCCAGACTCTCAAATGATCTACTCAGATACGTATGCAATACTGGCGTTGGCAGCATCAAATACGTCGCGTATTAGGCTCGGTACTGGGGTAGCCATAGCTTCCACGCGCTTGGCGCCGGTTACTGCGCATTCAATTGCAACCATTAATGCACTCGCCCCAGGTCGCACCTTTTTAGCTATTGGAACTGGCCATACTGCGATGCGTGTAATGGGAATGAACCCGATGAAAATAGGCGAGTTTCGGGAATATTTGCGCGTGGTAAGAGGACTGATAGCTGGTGAGGAGGTGGAGTTTACGCACCAGGGCGAAAAAAGAGAGATCAAATTTCTTCATCAAAAAGAAGGCTTTATCAACGTCGAACAGCCGGTTCCAATATATGTAGCTGCGGATGGTCCGAAAGCATTGATGGCAACTGGTGCATATGGTGATGGCCGAATATGTTCTTACAATCAAACAAAGGCATTGCTCATGCAAAGCCTTAAAAAAATAGAACTTGGAGCCTCTGAGGTGAATAGGGTTCTGCCAAGTGCCTTCCATACTTCGGCCCTTACTTACGCTTGCGTTCTAAAGCCAGGCGAAAATATGGTGTCAGATAGGGTCATCGATGAAATTGGTGCTATGGCACTTGCTGCTCTTCATTATTGGTGGGAGCTCTATCAATATAACGGAGATACAAGTAGTGTCGCTAAGAGTTGTCAAAATCTTTGGGATGAGTATTTAGCATTTACAGAAAAAATGGAAACACCGCCTTCCAAAAGGTTTCAACAAATACACCTAGGACATTGTGCATTCGCCGTACCGGAGGAAAGACGTTTTGTTACGGAGAATTTGATTAGAGCAACGGGAGGCCTTGTGGGAACTCCTGATGAGATAATTTCAATGTTAGAAGATAGGGAAGCTATGGGGTTGAATGAAGTAGCTCTGCTACCCTCCATGGATCAAGCAAGAGCAAATTTAAGTGACTTTGCTGAGCTTGTGATAAAGCGTTATCGGTGCTAACGAATATATGTAATTTGGAGAATAATATAAAAGATGTTGGGTAATGTAATACATCTAGAATTGTTTGTTAAAATTTAATGTAATGAAAAGAAATTAGGAGTTATGTATGAGCGCGAATAAAATTACCGGTCGTTCAGCTTTCCTGGCCTTGCTTAAAGATGAGGGGATTACGCATCTTTTTGGGAATCCGGGTACAACAGAGTTACCGATCATGGACGCGCTTTCTGAGCACCCAGACTTAAATTATCTTATGAGCATGCAAGAATCGCTCGTTGTTTATATGGCAGAGGGTTACTCAAGAGCATCGGGAAAATTGTCAGCATGTAATGTGCACGTCGCCCCGGGTCTTGGAAATGCGATGGGAGCGATTTACGCCGCAAAGTTTGCAAATACACCTATTATTATTACAGCCGGTCAACAAGAGTTAGGCCATGGCCTTACCGAACCTTTATTATATGATTCGCTTGTGCCTATGGCGGAACCTCTTGTTAAATGGGCAGTTGAGGTAACGAGACTACAAGACCTTCCGCGCATTGTCCGTCGTGCCGCAAAAATTGCAATGACACCGCCGATGGGTCCAGTTTTCATTTCGCTTCCTGGAGACATTTTAAATGAAGAAGATGCGCTTGAGTTGGGAAGCAGGACACGTATCCAAACAAAAGTATGTCCGACAGAAGAAACCCTAAACGCTCTAGCTGACAGGATGATTGAAGCAAGAAATCCTGTTATACTTGCCGGACACGAGATAGCTACGGACCGTGCTTTTGAAGAAGCCGGAAATATAGCCGATGTTCTTGGATGTGCTGTCTATCAACAGACAGTACAATATGGTGCTCATTTTCCATCCACGCATCCCTGTTTCATGGGAGCCTTGTCCAGAGATCAACAGCAGGTTAGAGATGTCCTTTCTCCATACGATTTACTAATTGTATTAGGAGCAGACGTTTTGCGCATGTCAGTTTGGGCTCCAGTTGAACCCTTACCGGATGGAATGCCAATAATTCAGATTGGTCAACGCGATTGGGAGATGGGAAAAAACTTTCCGACTGAGATGGCGGTGAGGGCAGATATAAAGGAAACGATGGCAGCTCTCACGCCAATTTTAGAAAAAAGGGGAGGCCAAAACCTAAAATCGAAATCAACCAAGAATAAAGAGGTACTTCGAAGTAAAAATTGGACGAAGACAAGAGAAGGCCTGACAAAACAATTAAAGGAACTTTCGAAATCGGGAGCGATTGATCCTTCTTGGATGTTGATGACGATAATAGACTCTATGCCTGAAGACACCATTTTTGTAGATGAAGGAATTATAAGTACAAGGTCTTTGCCGGCTCTGCTTCCCTATAGAGATGAGACATCTCTGTTTGGTATGGCTAGTGGGGGCATTGGATGGGGCGTTCCAGCAGCGTGTGGAGTACAAGCGGCTTATCCGGACCGGCAAGTAATTGCTGTCATTGGTGATGGTAGTTCGATGTACTCAATACAGGCGCTTTGGACAGCTGCAAATCAGAGGCTACCTATAAATTACATAATTTGTGACAATGGAGGCTATCGGATAATAAAAGAACGTTTGTATGCCTTCCATGGTAATGAAAATTTTATAGGGATGGATTTTAAAGAACCTGCAGTTGACTTTGTTGGGCTTGCCAAATCGCTAGGCCTGCCATCTACGCGTGTAACCAACCACAATGAACTGGTGCCGGCTTTGCAAGAGGCGTTAGATAATAGGGCTGGACCAAACCTGATTACCGTGTCAGTTGATAAGGGAAGATTCTAAAACCTAAAACAATTACTTTTATTAGCTATTGTCTATTGTACTTTAAATTTTACGAGGGCTCACAACCGTTCCAGTTTTTGCTGCTTCCAGTACGGCGAGTGTAGCACTTAGTGTATTTGCAGCATCCCGTGCGCTAGAACGAGGCTCTTCTTCGTTGTTAATTACCTTGCCAAAATGTTCTACCTGGCTAACTAAGGGAGAACCAGGCCCTATTACCTTTTGTGTCTTTAGCATAGGAAAATGCCATGCAGCTCTGTCCGGCGATGGGTATTTCCACAAGCCCATTTTAGGAAAATCTAGAGAGCCTTCGGTACCTATGAATCGATAGCAACAATTCCCCAAATGCGCAAAATCTTGATTTTCGCCCGTTGATGCCTCGAAAGACCAGGGGCTTGGACCAGCGTCAGTGAGAAAAATAGAACCTAGTGCGCCACTGGAAAACTGCATTGTAATAGCTGCACTATCCTCCACTTCAAAGCCGCGTGTTTCATTAGATACGTGCGCCGTAACTGTCTCGATATCACCGCAAATCCAACGAAGGCAATCAATGTCATGGATGAGATTAGTTAGTATTGGTCCACCACCTTTTTGAGTGCGCCATTCAACATCGTAGTATTCGTCGTGCTTTTTCATCGCCCAAATAGCGGAAACACCTATTAATCTTCCAATGTCACCAGATTGTATGACGTTTCGGGCAGCCTCTATCTGTTTATTAAAGCGTCTATAGTGTCCAGAAATAATAGGTATGCCAGTTTGCTGTGCGATCGTTACCAAAGCTTCGGCATCAAAAATTGTTGTTGCTAACGGTTTTTCAATCAGTGCAGGAATATTATTTTTAGCACAAAGTACGCCTTGATTTTTATGTAGATCGCTTGGCGTTGCTAATATTACTCCATCGACTAATCGCCCTTGAAATAATTCTTCAAGACTTGCAAAAAAAGGAACTCCTAAAGCCCTTGCATGCTTCTTTGCTTCAGTTGTTACATCGACTATGGCCGCCAACTTACAATTGTTTGAATTTTCAACAGCAAGCGCATGTTTTTTCCCAATAACGCCAGCCCCGACAAGACCAATATTAATTTCTGCCATAAGCTTCCTAATTCTCAGTGGTTACGATCAAAAGTAGTAACATTATTAATCAATGTTCGCTGGACTGCATCACTCCAACCTTTATATTTTCTGTCACACTCCGCAGGTGACATTGCAGGCTTGAAACATCTTTCTCTAGCCCATCGTGTTTCAAATTCTTCAGGAGCCGGCAAAGCCTCCATATGGAGACCAGAGAGGTAAGCTGCTCCAAGGGCGGTCGTTTCGAGATTAACTGGGCGATCGATGTTAGACATAAGGATATCAGCTAAAAATTGCATTGCCCAATTGTTTGCGGCTAGTCCACCATCTACTCTTAATGCTGTTTTTATTTCAGAACCAACTGCCCAATCGCGTTTCATTGCCTCTAGGAGATCTCTCGTTTGATAACAGACCGCCTCAAGAGCTGCTCTTGCCAGCTCTTCCCTTCCGGTATCCCTTGTTATGCCAAATATCGCACCACGACAGTCGGGGTCCCAATAAGGAGCACCAAGGCCAGTAAATGCTGGAACAAGATAAATATCCTGTTGCTTATCTGAACGTTCTGCTAGTTCAGAAGTTTGTTTCGCATCATCTATAATTCGGATTCCATCTCGTAGCCATTGGACTGCCGCACCAGCTATAAAAATAGAACCTTCTAACGCATAGCTTACGTGACCTTTTATTCCATAAGCAATCGTCGTTAGCATTTTATTGCTAGAAGAAACAGCATTCGCACCAGTATTTAATAAAGCAAAACAACCAGTTCCATATGTTGATTTTACCATGCCTGGGTTGAAGCATGCTTGCCCGATAGCTGCAGCTTGTTGATCTCCTGCAATTCCGGTAATTGGAATTTTAGAGCCGAGAATCTCAGGATTGCTCATTCCAAATAATTCGGTACAATCTCTAACTTCGGGAAGCAATGCTTTAGGGATATCAAAAAGGCTTAATAATTCATCGTCCCATGCTTTTTTATGAATGTTGAATAGGGAAGTGCGTGACGCATTTGTAATATCCGTAGCATGTACCGCGCCCTTAGTTAAACGCCATAGAAGAAAAGTATCGACGGTGCCAAAAGCCAGTTTGCCTTGGGTCGCGGCCAACCTTGCTCCACTTACATTTTCTAATATCCAGCTAATCTTTGTAGCAGAAAAGTATGGATCTAATAACAAACCAGTTTTTTCTTTGACCTTAGCTTCAAGGTTTTGACTCTTTAGCTTTTGACAAATATTTGCTGTTCTACGATCTTGCCAAACAATTGCTCTATAGACTGGTGTGCCTGTTTCTCTGTCCCATAAAATAATTGTTTCTCGTTGATTTGTTATGCCGATAGATAACAGATCCGAGGATGAGATCAATGCGCGGGTGATTGCATTATGACAGGTTTCTAAAGTGGTTTGCCATATATCCTCAGGGTCGTGTTCTACCCATCCAGATTTTGGAAAATGTTGATTAAATTCCTTCTGATCACTACTTATAACATTTAGTTTTTCATCAAAAATTATAGCTCGTGAAGATGTTGTCCCTTGATCAATAGCGAGTATATATTTTGTCATGGGATTAGAACGGTTGACATAAAATTGTCTCCAGGGATATAGCTCAGCTAATTTAATATTTTAAATAGGAAGCTTATAATAAAGCAAATTAAGGTCCTATATTAATAATAATCTATCTGGTACGTTAATAGCTGGCCTCAGTATTACTGAAAACACTCTTTAAAGGTTAGTGTGAACACTTCTATTACAAAACTTAGTAATGATTTTTTTCGTACTTTCACCGATAAAACACTTCTATTCTTGTTAGAGCATGGCTGGGATACGAAGTATGGCGGCTTATTTGAAACATTGGACAGCCAAGGAAAAAATGGGCCGGAAGATTTTCGCCGTGTAATGGTGCATGCCCGACAACTTTTTGTATTTTCGCGTTGGACTCGGGTGACTGGTGATAAAACCTTTGAAAGAATGGCCGATAAGATATTTGAATATTTAATAGCCAGCTTTTGGGATGCAGATTACGGAGGCTGGTATAGCAGAGTGGCTTTAGATGGCAAGCCTTTAGATTTTACAAAAGATTTATACGCACACGCTTTTGTTCTGTTTGGTCTTTTACATTATGCCGAATATATAAAAAAAAATGAGGCCGAAGCATGGATACAAAAGACAATTACAGTACTACAGCAACGTTTTCTGCGCTCAGATGGGTCATATAAAGAGCAAATGAACCGTTACTTTTCCGATACGGCAGGTGATCAAAGATCGCAAAATCCCCATATGCACCTCCTTGAAGCGGCATTGGCTTTGAGCACTAGTAATGAGAGTAGCCAATATAATGCATTAGTGGCATCCCTATTGAAACTTTTTGACGATAAGTTTTTAGATAGAAGAAAATTAATCATCCATGAATATCTTAATAATAGTTTTTATCCAGATAAGGAGATTGGTCACATTATTGAACCTGGCCACCACTATGAATGGGCTTGGTTGTTAAACTGGACGGCTGAAACATTAAACCAGCCAGAATTGAAAGGCCTTGGCGCTAGAATATTGAGTAAATCTCTTGAATTTGGTTGGGATTTTGCGTTTGACGGGGTTTTTGACCAAGTAAATGCAACGAATTTGAGTATATTGAAAAGTTCGAAACGGTTATGGCCTATTTTAGAACTTATTAAGGCTCTCTGTGTATATCCCAATGAGCGTAACTTAATGTATCTTAAGAATTGCTTGGAAACCGTTTTAGAGCATTATCTAAAAGAAACGGGCACCTGGATTGAACGCTATACGCAGGATTGGCAAGTGCTTTCAGATAAAATGCCAGTCAGTAGCGCGTACCATTTAGGAATGGCGTGTCTTGAATTAGAGAAATTTAACGATTCGTGAGATGCTTACCTATCAATTAGTAAGATTAAACTTTAGCTAGAGTAATGTAATCAGTTTTTGGGGTATATGAGCTCGGGTTTTAATTAAAAGTTATACAATAGAGGAACTAAATGTAAATTTCACTGGACGTAAGCGCAGGAAAAGCCAATATATAAATGACCTAGAATTTGAAAGTAGAGCTTGTAATGAAAATAGCTGAATCAAAGTTTGCCATAGGTGCAATAGTGCGCCATCGAATACATGACTTTCGGGGGGTTATATTCGACGTAGACCCAGAATTTGATAATTCCGATGAGTGGTATCAGTCAATTCCTGCCGACAAAAGGCCTCGGAAAGATCAGCCCTTTTATCACCTGCTTGCGGAAAATCCTGAAAATTATTATGTTGCTTATGTCTCAGAACAAAACTTAGTTGAAGACGGCGATAATGGGCCTGTTGGTCATCCTGAGATTGCTACTATGTTTACTGGTCCAACAGATGGTCTTTATAAGTCGAAAGCTATGATAGCGTAGATTTAGGTTGAGAAAGCGGCTTTAATGACCGGAAAATGTTGGCTTTCTCTTTTCTGAAAACGCTTCTTCGGCCTCCTTATGATCGGCGCTAAACCATAAATCAGGGAAAATATCATACTGTAGCTTTCTTACATCCTCAGCTGTCATTTTCGAACATGATTTGATGATACGTTTCGTTGCTTTAAGAGCCAATGGTGCACTTTCCTCTAACGACTTTGCATAAGATAGAGCCGCATCAACGATATTATTGCCATCTATCACTTGGTCGATTAAACCAAGAACTTTAGCCTCTTCTGCCTCAATCTGTTTTCCAGTAAACATCAGTTTGCTCGCGACTCTTGGCCCACAATCTCTTACAAGCCGATCGATACCGTTCCAAGCAGGAATTATCCCAAGCCGCGCCTGTGGCCAACCTATTTTAGCTCCCTTTATAGCCAGTCGGTAGTCGGTGCAGAGAATTAACTCTGCTCCTCCACCCAGGGCGTAACCATTTATGGCGCTTATCACAGGACATTCCAACTCCTCCAAAGTGTCCATTACCAAGCGAGTTCTATCAAAATGGTCATTGAGGCTTTTTTTATTTTTTATCAACTGATATTGCTTTATGTCCCCACCGGTACAAAAAAACTTGTCTCCAGCGCCGGTTATTATGAGAGCATGCAAGTCCTTGTCTAATTTCAGCCGCTCAAGTTTTTCTAGTAAAGCGGTGGTTAATTCGGAACTAATAGAATTACCAGCGTCTGGCCTATCCAGTATTAAAAGCTCTATGTTTTTTAGTCTTTCTGAACGAAGCATGTCTCTCTCATCTTTATATTGTAATTACAGTCAGATATCGGCTAGTGCTAAGGTGGCAAGCCAATTTAAATTGTGACATTTAGTCTTTCGTGGCACAAGATGCTTCCAAGAAACTTTGAGTCAGCTAGATTAATGTGACGTAACCGAGAATATTCTAAGGTAGTTTGTTCGCGGATGAAAATTATTTAGAGAGTTTTTATTATGCTAAGCGTAGAAGTAGTTGTGTATGGCGCTCTCGTCTATACTCTTGCTGGATTTGTAAAAGGGGTCGTTGGTTTAGGGCTGCCAACTATTTCATTGGCTCTTTTAGTTCCTGTTTTGGGTTTAAAAGAAGCTATGGCAGTCCTTATTGTTCCTAGTTTAATTACCAACGTCGTCCAAGCACTGACGGGTGGTAGATTATTCGGACTCATTCAACGCCTATGGGTATTCCTGTTGGCATTATGTACTTTGACATGGTTTTCAACTGGCATATTGGTAATAGCGGACAGCAATATTTTGACGATGGGACTAGGCGTCATTTTATTACTTTATTGTTTGAGTTGGTTTTTGAAGGTTAAGATTCCAACACCAGGCGAAAATGAAAAGTGGCTTAATCCAATTATGGGTGGATTAACTGGAGTGAGCACCGGTTTGACAGGCACGTTTGTTGTTCCAGGAATTTTATATTTGCAAAGCATGCAATTGGATCGGCACACACTGGTGCAAGCTATGGGGTTATGTTTCAGTGTGGCGACGATATCACTCGGTGTTTCCCTTGGTGGAAGAGGTATTTTAAATCATGATTTGGTATTTATATCGGGCGCGATGATTATCCCTGCCTTAATTGGGATGTGGTTAGGAGCGCGTGTACGGTCTAGTATCAATGAAGGCTTGTTCAGGCAACTGTTTTTCCTATCACTCTTTGCGATTGGCATTTGGATTATTTCAAGCTCAACTATTAAACTAGAGTGGATTTAACCACCACCTATTTTTGGTAAAAACGTTATCTCACTATCTGGCTGTAAATCTTCTATAAACGCGTCTTGATAGATATCGCCGTCAATTGATATGGAGAGGGCCCCGTTATTAATTTCAGACCCGAGGCCCGGATATTTCTCGTCTAATTGACGTATTAACTGTCTTACGTTTGAAACAAAGATTTCAAATTCACTGACCCCACCAGTATAGGATTTACTAATGGAGTCAGTTAACAAGACGCGGACCATGTTTGGTCCTCCTTACTCAGCTGCTTCTTTAATATCAGCCTGATCTAACGCCGCAAGAAGCCGCGGAGGTGACATAGGCAATGCTGACATTCTGACACCTGTTGCGTTCTCTATTGCATTGGCTACAGCTGCCATTGGCGGAACGATGGGCACTTCGCCAACGCCCCGTACACCATATGGGTGCCTGTCGTTTGGAACTTCAACCATAACGGCGTCTATCATTGGAAGATCTGATGCAACTGGGATTCGGTAGTCAAGAAACCCAGGGTTATCAAGTTGGCCCTTAGAGTTGTAGATATACTCCTCGTTTAGCGCCCAGCCAATTCCCTGTGCTGCTCCGCCTTGTATTTGACCTTCGACATACGAGGGGTGGATCGCGCGGCCTACATCCTGAATTGCTGTGTATCTTAATATCGAAACGCTACCCGTTTCAGGGTCGACTTCAACATCGCAAATGTGTGTTGCAAAACCAGGGCCAGCGCCTTGAACATTCTGCGCATTGTGTCCACAGATTGGGCCGCCAGTCTTGGGAGCTTGGGCTGCTAGATTTGCCAGAGAAAGCGGTTCGAAGTCACCAACATTTGTACTTGCTGGCTTAGCATGTCCGTTCTCCCAGATAACACCCTCAGCGTCTACTTCCCATATTTTAGCTGCTCTCTCACACAGCTGCCTAACAGCATCTTTTGCAGCTTCCACGACTGCTAAACCAGTAGCGAATGTCACGCGAGAACCACCAGTTAAGAAGTTATAACCTATGGATGCGGTATCACCGATGATCGGCCTGACTTTATCATAGTCTATTCCCAGTTCTTCTGCCGCCATAAGAGCGAGTGAAGCACGAGACCCGCCAATATCAGGATTGCCTGAAATCACAACAGCAGTTCCATCTTCGTTAATATTCACCGTTGCGCTTGACTCTCCGCCAATATTGAACCAGAAGCCAGATGCAACACCACGGCCTTGGTTCGGCCCAAGCGGTGCGTTGTAGTGGTCGTGCTTCATCGCAATATCAACCGTCTCTTCATAGCCAATTTCTCTAAACGTCGGGCCATAAGCGGCCTGGGTTCCTTTTTTAGCCGCATTTAATTTTCTTAGCTCAAGAGGATCAATGCCGAGTTCTTTAGCTAACTCGTCGATGATACTTTCAGCACCAAATGCAGAAATTGGGGCGCCAGGGGCTCTGTAGGCAGCTACTTTTGGTCTATTAACAACAACATCATAGCCGTTCACGTAAACATTCTTAATATCGTATGGTGCGACGGCGCACATACATGCTGGACCAGCTGGTGCACCAGCAAATGCTCCTGCGAGTAATTTAATTGTTGCTTCTACAGCTGTAATTTTACCAGCTTTGGTTGCCCCAATTTTATAAGTCATGGAACCACCGGAAGTTGGCCCACTGGCTCTAAAAACCTCTTCCCGCGTCATTATCATTTTGACTGGTTTACCCGCTTTCTTTGATAACAATGTTGCAAGTGGTTCGAGGTAAACGACTGTTTTCCCGCCAAAACCACCACCGATCTCTGATGGTGTAACGCGTATCGATGATGCAGGCATTCCAAGTAGTTGCGCCACAAACGCTCTCACTTGAAATTGTCCCTGGGTACAGCACCATATCTGCGCTTGCCCGTCTTCCGCTACTGAAGCAACAACGGCATGCGGTTCAATGTAACCTTGATGGACAGCCTCTGTTTTATATGAGCGTTCTACGACAACTTCAGCTTCTTCAAACCCTTTTTTTGTGTCACCAAGATTAAATTCCACAAATTTTGCTATGTTTGTTGGACCATTCACTTCGATACCAGATGGCACCATCTCTTCGTGAAGGATTGGTGCGCCTTCTTTCATTGCTTCATCAACGTCAATGATATGTGGTAGAACTTCGTAGTCGACATTAATGAGCTCTAGTGCTGCCTCTGCGATCTCAACAGTTGACGCGGCTACCGCAGCTACGGCGTGCCCGTC
>NZGS01000032.1 GCA_002690995.1 Rhodospirillaceae bacterium | reverse complement strand
TCGTCCCTATTAAGGCCTTTCAAAACTCTATTTGTATCGGGTGCCACTGCAGCCGGATTGGTATTTTGAACAAACATTGCGGTCACGGGAGGTCCCTTACGAACCGCTTCATCTTCGAAAGTAAGAACAGGCCCAATTCGTGACATGTCTAAAATTCTTGTGTTGGGATCTAGAACATCTAATCCTTCGACAACAGCCTTATTCCAATGATACACGACTCGATTAGACCAAAATGCGCCGCCCCCTAAAAACCGGAAATTTCCTCCAACTGCGGCGATAGATGCAACCGCATGGACTTGACTAGCACCATTTCGGGATCTCGCAAAACCATACCCTATCCTGATGTACGTTCTCTCAGTTTTACCGATTTCTCTCGCCAAAGCCTCTATCTTTTGACAAGAAACGCCACTTATTTTCTCTGCCCAAACAGGTGTTTTGTCTTGAAGGTGCTCCTTTAATTCTCGCCAGTTGTCTGTATATTTTTCCATGTAAGGCTCATCAGCTAAGCCATCTCGAAAAAGGACGTGCATGATCGCGCATGCGACAGCACCATCAGTGCCCGGCTGAACAAGAAGGACATCATCTGCCACTTCGGCTGTAGGACTTTGGTATGCGTCAATTACGACCAGTTTAGCCCCCCTGTCTTTTCGCGCTCGAGAAATATGTGCCATGACATTTACTTGAGTCGCAACGGGATTACCGCCCCAAACAATTATAAGATCGGATTCGGCAAGTTCGCGAGGATTCGGCCCCATAGGTCCACCCGCTCCTCCAATCCAACCATTTTGGACAAGCTCTGTACAAATATTTGCTGCTTGTCTTGAATATCGCATTGAATGACGAAGTCTCTGGATACCATCGCGTTGTATTATGCCCATGGTACCAGCAAAAAAATATGGCCAAACTGTCTCACTTCCATATTTTGCAGCTTTTGTCTTGAGTTTATCCGCTACCTTATCTAACGCTTCTTCCCAGGTAATCTCGACAAATTTTCCAGTACCTTTTGCTCCAACGCGCAGAAGTGGATGCAATAGCCGTTTTGGATGATGTATGCGCTCGGAATAGCGAGCAACTTTTGCACAAATCACACCCGCAGTGTAACTATTTGATTTGGCACCCCTAATACGACCAATTGTTCTTTTGTCCAAGCGTTCAACTTCTAATGCACAAGTACTTGGACAATCATGCGGACACACGGACGGGAGATAAGTCATCTTTTCACTGTCCTTACTCAAAGATCGAGAGCAAACTCTTCAAAAATACTTTCAGGCCCTTAAAAAAAAACGTTTCTTTATATCTTGACTCAGATGATTAACTTTACATTATTGTTCGTTTTTTGAGAACCTGAGTCTTGATTTTTGGAAAATTTTCATTGAAAAATTAAGGTTTTCCTTCTGTTAAGGCTTAGTGGGTTTTTGAATTTACCCTTTATGCACACCCAAAAACGGAGGTTACGGTGCCAGAAAAAGTTGATTGTGTCGTAATTGGAGCAGGGGTGGTAGGCCTAGCATGCGCTAGAGAACTCGCAATGGCAGGACGAGAGGTTATTATTTTAGAACAAGCCGATGCCATCGGAACCGAGACAAGTTCCAGGCATTCCGAGGTCATTCACGCAGGTATTTACTATGAACCTGGTAGTCTAAAGGCAAAATTCTGCGTTGAAGGTAAACTGAAAATGTATGCCTATTTAAGAGAAAGAGGTATACCCTTCAATCAACTAGGGAAACTCATTGTTGCAACCTCAGAAGAACAAATTTCCAGCTTATATCAAATACAAGAAAGAGCCAAAAAGAACGGTGTAAACGACCTAGAAATTTTAGCTCATAATGAAGCTATAGCAAGAGAACCTGAACTTAATTGTGTTGCTGCACTATGGTCACCATCTACCGGGGTAGCAGATAGCCATTCCTATATGCTCGCTCTCCGAGGAGATGCTGAAAACTGTGGCGGAATGATAGCCTTTTTCTCTCCAGTTACAGGTGGTGAAGTCAGTGAAAAAAGCATCATTCTAAATGTTGGCGGCGAGTCTCCGATGCAGTTAGAAGCATCGACTGTAATCAACGCGGCGGGATTGCATTCTCAAAAATTAAATCATCAACTCAATAACTTTCCAAAAGATAAAATACCTCCGCACCATTATTGTAAGGGTAATTATTATTCGCTTTCTGGTTGTAAAGCTCCATTTTCCAGTCTTATTTACCCAGCCCCCGAACAAGCTGGGCTCGGCGTGCATCTTACATTAGACCTGGCTGGGCAGGCTCGTTTCGGCCCCGATGTAGAGTGGGTTGATGAAATAGACTATGACGTTGATCCCCAAAGGTCTGATAGCTTCTACGAAGCTGTTCGTAAATATTGGCCTGACCTTCCCGATAACTCTCTGCAACCAGGCTACTCTGGCATCAGGCCTAAAATTCAGGCGCCCGGCGAACCTGCAACAGACTATTTCATACAGGGTCCCAAGGACCATGGTTTTCCAGGATTAATTAACCTTCACGCGATAGAGTCTCCCGGAATGACCAGTTCACTGGCTATAGCCGCACACGTCAAGCAGATCTTAAATTAGAACACAAGTTAGGGAAAAAAGTGGAAAACGGTTCAATCGATTATTTCATGTCGCCATCTAGCCCGTGGACATACTTAGGCAGTAAAATTTTCACCAACCTTGCTGTAGAGAATAAGAGGCTTGTAAATGTCTATCCAGTTAACTTCGGAAAAATTTTTCCCATTTCCGGGGGGTTACCGTTACCAAAACGAGCTCCTCAGCGACAGGCTTACAGGTTATTAGAATTACAACGCTGGAAAAGCCGGCGTAAATCCGCAATGAAGGTAGAACCGAATAACTTTCCGTCTACGGCTGCTTTACCTTCACTGGCGGTTATTGCAGCTAGAGAATTAGGTCACGATGCTCTTAAATTTTCAAACTTGATTTTAGCTGCACTATGGGAAGAAGATTTGAATATCGACGACCCCAATATTATTGGGCGGCTTTGTGAACGATCTAAACTAAATCAAAAAGGTATATTAGAGTATGCATATTCAAAGGCGGCAGAGGAAAAGTACGAAGATTATACAAATTTTGCCATTGAAAAAGGTGTTTTTGGTGCACCGAGTTATATCGTTGATGGCGAACTCTTTTGGGGTCAAGACCGACTTGACTTTGTTTCCGAGAAATTAAAATAAAAAGTGTTCGAAGCCCATTAAACTTTTTTGGAAAGTTTTACCAAATCGGCATCCGCCAATTCAAAGTCTAAGGCGGCGTATTGTCTACCGCCAATAGATCTATAAAAATGCAGCGCTGACTCATTATTTGGCTGGCACTGCCAGGTTACCCAAGTTCCGTTGTTTCTAATACAATAGGAAGAAAGATTAGCAAATAATTTTTTACCAATCCCCATTCTTCGGAACGCATTATCAACAAATAGATCTAATATATTTAATCCTGGCGTACCTATTCCAATATGGAATGATTCGCAAAATATTAAATAGGCAACTACTTTCTCACCAGCTTCAGCAACTAGAGTTTTAAATTGTTGTCTCCTTCCAAAACCATATTTTTGATAATCCTCTATTGTAAATTTTGGATCTGCAACACCTTCATGAGCCGATAACTCTGCCGCCATATTACATACGGCTCGCGCGTCAGATTTTTTTCCATTCCTTATTTTTAAACCCAACATAATAAACCCCATAGACAAAGACGTATTAATTCGTCTTCAATACTAGCTTTTAGTGTGTTTTAAACCAAATAATAAGTTATCCCTGAGTTGAGGCAACGTGGAACGATGCATAAAAAAAGTAATGGCCCGATGGCAGCTGTAAAGCCTAACGAATCCAATCCTAATCGGACTTCTTCCCAGGACTCCGTTAATGATTTTCTAAACAAAAGCCAAATATCCTCCTCCAACGACATCGCAGCATTTTTAGGTAAAGTGAAAACTATGCATAGCACTGGTCGTGAAAACAGAACTGGCCGACTTATGTTTGCAATGGATGCAACGGCTAGCAGGGAACCGAGCTGGGACCAAGCTTGTCATCTGCAGTCAGAAATGTTTCTTGAAGCACTAAATATTGGAAAATTAGAAGTGCAACTAGCATATTTTCGAGGATATGGTGAATTTAAAGTAACAAAGTGGCTATCTAATTCCAAAAGTTTACTAAATTCAATGCTTCAAGTGCGATGTTTAGGCGGCCAGACCCAAATCGAAAAAGTTTTAAAACAGGCCGTGAAAGAAACGCAGCAAAAGAAAGTTCAAGCCGTTGTTCTAATTGGGGACGCCTTTGAAGAAGATATAGATATAGTAAGTCATGCTTCAGGTGAACTTGGAATACTTGGGGTACCAGTGTTCTGTTTCCATGAGGGAAATGATCCACTTGCTAAAATAGGATTTAGTCAAATAGCGAAACTAACAAATGGCGTTTACTGTTCGTTTAATTCGAATAGCGCCAACCAACTAAGAGAGTTACTCAAGGCTGTAGCAATCTTCGCAGTAGGTGGTTTAAAAGAATTACAATTCTATTCGAAGGTAAAAAAGGGCGAAGCACTAAAAATTTCAAATCAAATAAAACAATAATTAGGCTATGTTAAGTTTTTTATCAATTTTTTTGGGAATAGCAATTCTTTGCTTCGTTTTGCTGCGATTGTTTTTAACTTCATCTCCAGCGAGAATTAGAAAATTATTAACCTGGGCTATTGGTTTTATACTACTTTCAGTAGCTGTGTTCTTTTTGTATCGAACAAATGGTTCGTTTTTATGGACCTTACTTTTTGTACTTCTTCCCCTTTTTATGCGCCTGAAAGGACTTGCGCAACAAATTCGTAACTTTACGAAAACAGCGCGCGGCCCAAGCAAAGGGCAAAGCTCATCTGTTCAAACGGCGTTTTTAGAGATGAACTTGGATCACGACAGTGGCAGGATGACGGGAACCGTAAGAAAAGGTAGTTTTGCTGGTAACCGACTGGAAGAACTCAACTTGGAACAGCTAGTGCAGTTGTTGAAAGAAGCTGAGGGCGACCCTAAAACGGTGGCATTACTAGAAAACTTTCTAGAGATCAATTATGGAGCTGAATGGGGCAACCAAAAAGATACAGATGAAAGTAATATTCATACATCGGAAATGAGCATCGACCAGGCTTTAGAAATTCTAGGCCTCGCCGCGAATCCTAGCAAAAGCCAAATAATTGAAGCTCATCGCAGGCTCATAGTAGCTAATCATCCTGACCGTGGCGGATCAACTTTTCTTGCTTCTCAGATAAATAAAGCGAAGGAAGTTCTTTTACAAACTGTCTGATCGTTGTATTAGCTTGTAGAATCTGATTCTATAAAACAATTGTTTTATTCGTCGAAGCTTTGTAACGGTTAACTATTTTTATATGGAACTTAGTTCGTTAACTGGTTAGGGGGTTTAATGCCTGGTACTGTTAGAAAGGCGATCTTTCCCGTGGGTGGTCTTGGGACTAGATTTCTGCCCGCCACAAAATCGATGCCCAAAGAGATGCTGCCTGTAGTTGACAAACCTCTTATACAATACGCGGTAGAAGAGGCCGCTAATGCCGGTATAGAAGAATTTATTTTTGTAACTGGCCGAGGGAAAAGTGCAATTGAGGACCACTTTGACCATGCATACGAACTACAAGCATTGCTGGAAACCCGGGGCAAAAAGTCACCATTGGAACTCGTTAAGGCGAGTATACCAAATCCCGGGCAAATTGCTTACATTAGGCAACAAGAACCCTTAGGACTTGGCCATGCCGTTTGGTGCGCGCGTAACTTTGTAGGGTCAGAACCTGTAGCTATATTGCTTGCCGATGACTTAATTCACGTAGAGCCAGGTTGTTTAAAACAAATGATAGATACTTATAAAACAGTAGGTGGCAATATGCTTGCTCTCGCTGAAGTGTCTTCAGAAGATGTGTCTTCCTATGGAATAATAGAACCAGAAGAAGAGGACGGCGATACTTTAGTCAAAGTTAAGGGGCTTGTTGAAAAACCCAACATATCTGATGCGCCGTCAAACTTAGCGATTATTGGACGCTATATATTGCAGCCCCAAATTTTCGAAACATTAAATAGTTTCGAATTAGGTGCCGGGGGCGAAATTCAATTAACTGACGCTATAGCAAGACAAATTGGCGATGAGCCACTATATGGTTTCCGTTTTAAAGGACAGCGCTTTGACTGTGGCAGTCAAGTTGGTTTCTTGGAGGCAAACATTTCGCTAGCTTTAGATAGGCCAGAATTGAAAACCTCAATTGTAGATTTTTTAAAAAAGATTAGCAGGACTTAATAATGCAAATCGCTATGATTGGAACAGGTTATGTTGGATTAGTCACTGGTGCATGCTTCTCCGAATTTGGAGCTGTAGTGACTTGCGTCGACTCAGATAAAGTTAAAATCGAAAGGTTAAATAATGGTGAAATACCCATATTTGAACCAGGTCTCGAAGCTCTTGTTCAAAGCAACGTTAAAGCAGGCCGCCTATTTTTTAGTTGTGACCTAAGAACAGCTGTTGCGAATTCAGACGCTGTATTCATCGCTGTAGGCACCCCAAGTAGAAGAGGTGATGGCCACGCCGACTTAACTTATGTATTTAGCGCAGCAAAAGAGATAGCCGAGGCTTTAGATGGGTATACACTTGTCGTCACTAAATCTACAGTTCCAGTTGGCACTGGAAGACAGGTTGAAGCGACCATGAGACAGCTTCGTCCGGATGCGGAGTTTGATGTCAGTTCAAATCCAGAGTTCCTGAGAGAGGGAGCGGCGATAAACGACTTCATGCGCCCAGACAGAGTAGTTATTGGGGTAAATAGCGAGCGTGCAAAAGAGGTTATGCGCGAATTATATCGCCCACTTTTTTTAAGAGAGACACCAATTGTATTTACTGATATGGAGACAAGCGAACTCATTAAATATGCAGCCAATACATTTTTAGCCACAAAAATCACGTTCATAAACGAAATCGCTGATCTTTGTGAAAATATCGGAGCAGATGTTCATGATGTTGCTAAGGGAATAGGGCTCGACGGTCGCATTGGATCAAAATTTTTACATCCCGGCCCTGGCTATGGTGGCTCATGTTTCCCAAAAGACACAATAGCACTCGTTAAAACCGCTCAAGAGGTAAATTCACCTCTAAGAATTGTAGAGACAGTTATAGAGATTAACTCTAAACGAAAAAAATTGATGGCAGAGAAAATTTTAAAAGCCTGCGATAATGATATTAAAAATAAAACAATAGCGATTCTTGGTGTCACCTTTAAGCCAAATACAGATGATATAAGAGACGCTCCCAGTCTTGAAATTATCCCCGCACTCCAAAGGCTGGGAGCCAACATTAAAGCGTATGATCCAGAAGGCATGAACGAAGGCAAACAAATCCTCTGTGACGTGGAATGGTGCAATAATGCCTATCAAGCAATGGAAGGGGCTCACGGACTTGCGATCTTAACAGAATGGAATGAATTTCGAGGTCTTGACTTCACGCGAATAAAAAGAGCACTTCTTCGGCCAACCATAATCGATCTTCGAAATATCTACGATCCGATAAAGATGAAGGAATTAGGGTTTGATTACACATCAGTGGGCAGGCGACCCTTTAACTAAGAAAAGATACCATGCATAACTTCCATAAATTCGACCCTTCTGTGCTTCGCGAATACGATATAAGAGGGATTATCAATGATACACTTACCACAAATGACGCTCATGCCATAGGCAGCATTTTTGGTTCCGTTATAAACAAAAACGATGGGCATAGTGTTGTTGTTGGCCGTGATGGGCGACACAGCTCGCTAGAGATAGAAAAAAATTTAATTGAAGGACTTATATCCCAAGGACTAAAGGTGTTTAAAATTGGATTATGTCCCACACCACAATTGTACTTCGGAGTGCATCACCTAAGGGCTGATGGCGG
>NZGS01000031.1 GCA_002690995.1 Rhodospirillaceae bacterium | reverse complement strand
TTGTATGGTGCTTTTTTCTGCTAGCCCTGCCGCTACAATATTCTTTGCAAGCCATCTTGCAGCATAAGCTGCTGACCTATCTACTTTGGATGGATCTTTCCCAGAAAATGCACCTCCGCCGTGGGGTGCGGCGCCGCCATAGGTATCTACAATTATTTTCCTACCAGTTAAACCGGCGTCACCGTCTGGTCCGCCCACTACAAAGCGCCCGGTTGGATTTACATAAAACTCGTTCTCTGGACACATCCAACCCTTTGGTAGCGTTTGTTCAACGAAAGGCCGTACTATTTCTCGGACCTCTGCTTGCTCTAAATCGTCATCGTGTTGAGTGGAAATAACGATAGATGTGGCGCGAACTGGTTTGCCGTTTTTATATAAAAGGCTCACTTGGCTTTTCGAGTCAGGCCCTAATCCTTTGATTAACTTGCTTCTTCTTGCATCGGCCATTTTTTTTAATATTAGATGGGAGAACTGAATGGGAGCGGGCATAAGAACATCTGTTTCACGACAGGCATGACCAAACATTATCCCTTGGTCGCCAGCTCCTTCATCTTTATTACCTGATGCGTCTACGCCCATAGCAATATCTGTGGATTGCTCGTGCAAGAGGATTGAAATGTCAACATTTTTCCAGTGAAATCCACTTTGTTCGTAGCCTATATCTCGAATTTTTTCTCGAATTTTTTCGGCGATGATATCATTGGTTACACTGGAGGGGCCTCTTACTTCGCCTGCTAAGATGACGCGATTTGTAGTCGCCATAGTTTCGCAAGCAACTCGACTGGATTTATCTTCAGCGAGAAACAAATCTAGAACCGTATCAGAGATTTGATCACAAACCTTATCGGGATGACCCTCGGAGACAGATTCACTGGTAAAAATATATTCATCCTTAGACAACAAAACCTCCGTTAAACAAATGTGGATCAACCTGCAAAAAAACTAAATGGCTTTACCCTTTTCATTGCTGTTTTAAACTGGTCGGTAAAGATAAATCAACCTTAGAGACCTCTAGTGGAATTTAAAAGACCTGCTATTAAAAAATAATTTACCCAAAACTGTAACGGAAATAATGAGTGTTGTAATTAAAAGGTAGATGCTATCACCGATTTTGGTGTAGAGGGTTTTTGATCTTAGTGGCTTTATCAGATCTTGATCAACGTAGCCTGTCTCCCCCAATGCAATTTCCGACAATTTCCTTCCGAGTGGGTCAAAAGTGGCAGAGATGCCTGTGTTTGCCACGCGGATGAGCGGTATTCCCTCTTCTATCGCTCTCAACCTCGCGTGTTCTAGATGTTGATAAGGGCCGGCGCTTTTTCCAAACCAAGCGTCGTTTGTGAGATTTATAAGCAGACTAGGCCGTTTTTCTGTATCGGCCATTATCACTTTACCTGGGAAAATTATTTCAAAACAAACCAGTGGCGATATATAACCGACCGTTGGTAGCTTTATAGAAGTTAGACCCGGCCCCGCTTTGAAGTCAGGAAATGTTGTTACGAGTTTTGGGAACGGTAGCCAGTCTCTGAAAGGCACGTATTCTCCAAAGGGAACTAGATGAGCTTTGTCATAACGATGAGTTATTTTCCCATCAGCGGTTAGAACGAATACGGAATTTAGAGGTTGATTTGTATCAGACTGACTCAAGGAAGGAGCCCCAGTAATTAAATGCATCTCTTTCTTTAGTAAATGCCCTATCCAATTACGAAGATCATCGTCCTTGGCAATAAGACTTGGTATGGCGGTTTCGGGCCAGATAATAAGATTAGGTGTTTTGAATATTGCCTTTTGAGAATGTTGTGCGTCCTGTATTTTACTTAAGGCTATATATTTTTCTATATTGCGCAGGCGCAATTTTGGGGCCCACTTTTCTTTCTGGGGAATATTCCCCTGAACTAATCTAATGATATAATTAGAATTTAGCTCAGTTGGGTTTTTGTTTAATCTGTTGGTGCCATAAAGCCACAAGGCCAGCGGGACTAATAACAATAGTGTTATAAAGACTCGATAATAGGGTTGACTCCAAAGTTCTCTGGTAAATAAAAGGGTTAGTCCCGCAGTAAAGAGCATCAAAAGCCAACTCAATCCATACACACCTATTAGGGAAGCAGTTTGTAGAATGGAATCAGAAAAAGAGAGCATATAAGCGGGTAAATTCCATGGAAAGCCACTAAATAGATGACCTCGGAGATACTCGCTTAGTGTCCAAAGTGTTGAAGCTAACATAGGGAACCAAAAAGGTGGGAGTAGGATTTTACACAAAACGGGTATGATTAATGATGGTATAATCGCTAAAAGGGCAGGAATACCAATTAAAGAAAATGGCAGAAGCCACGCAAATTGTTCGCTATCAATGAGTAGAGCGTTTGAAATCCATTGAAGGCCAAATAAGTGATATCCAAAGCTAAAAATCCAAACAATTAAGGCCCCCTTTTTAATTGTTTTAGTTCGGTAAATTAAAAGGAAAAGAACTGAGAAGCCGAATATCCCCAATGGGAAAGACCAAGGAGGCAGCGCTGTAGCTGAGAACAAACCAGCCAAAAAAGCTAATATAGGAACACGCCAGCTAGATGTAAGGAATAAACCTAAGAATGCAGCGTGTCCTGGTGTCATATGGCTATCTCAAAAAGCGATATTTTTATTCACAAGACTAATTTTCAGCTGTGATTATTTCTTCGACGCTTGGCCTAAGTATTCTAACCGTCTTTAATCGACGCGGGTCTGCTTCAAGGATCTCAAATTCTAAGCCGCTATTGTGACGAATCACTTCTCCTCTTTTTGCGATTCTTCCTGTAAGGTAAAAAATAAGTCCAGCTATCGTATCAGCTTCGTCTTTCTCTTCAACACTCAGGATCGGACCAAAAATGTCCTCGAGGTTTTCAATTGTAGCGCGAGCGTTTGCTATTGCACTGCCATCGGGCTGATTTAAAATTTTAGTTGTTTCCTCTACATCATGCTCATCAATTATTTCACCAACAATTTCTTCCACCAAATCTTCTATTGTTATCAAACCATCTATGCCACCAAACTCATCCACAACTAGGGCTAGATGCCTACGTGTCATCCGCATTTCTTGAAGAAGGTCTAAAGCTCTAATCGTAGGAGAAACAAAAAGAACTTCTCGTATTAAATCAGACAAGGCAGTTTTTGTTGCTGAGTTGCTATGAGCCAATACATCCTTTATATGCACCATACCAAGGATTTCATCAAGATTGTTCCGGTACACGGGCAATCTAGAATGCGCAAGTTTTACCATCTCAGACACCAGTTCGGTTATTGATGTTTTAACATCGACCGCGGCAATATCTGCTCTCGGCACCATTACGTCCCAAGCGGTAATATCTCGCAATCCTAGTACGTTTCTAAGCAGCGTGCGCTCATGATTATCTTCATCTAGTGGGTTAGATTCTTCTTCGATCAACTCTTCCAATGTATCTCTCACATTGGAAGGTGTCGGAACTATGTTAAAGAATTGAAGAACCTTTTTGGTGGCAGTAAGCAATATTAAATTATCCTAAGTTTCGTAATTATCTGCAATATTATATCACAAAACAATTTGATTATCTCTCGTCACGTACTTCCAATCCCAATAATACCTTGGGAATTGAACAAGAAATTCAGACGTTGTAAGGATTCGGCACCCCCAATTTACGGAGAATATTCACCTCTAAAACCTCCATTTCCTGGGCTTCGATAGCAGTTTCATGATCAAACCCAATTAAATGGAGGCACCCATGGATTAACAAGTGTTTAACATGGTTTATGAAAGATATTTTTGATTGAGTACTCTCTTTCAGAACCGTTGTGAAGCTAAGTGCAATATCGCCAAGTATTATATTTTTACTATTTGAATGCTTGTTCTCATTCGTGAAAGACAAGACGTTTGTTGGTCCCGCTTTATTTCTATACAGTTTATTGAGCCCACTCATTTTTTCGTCGTCAGTCAATAAAATGCTGACAATATTATTCCCGCTAGTAATCGATGGAATTGCTTGGTTTGAAAATGAGGAGATAGTTGTTTCGCAAATATCAATAATGTTTACATCTTCACTTAACCACTTGGGGGAGTCGACATTGGTTTCCGCTGAGAATTTTCCACTTTTTCTCATTGTCTTATTCTGCGGGCACTTCATACAAGTGATTTCCCTCGCGTTTATCGTACGCATTTACAATTCGTGTCACCATCGGATGCCTAATGATGTCATTTCCAGAAAACCTGATAATCGAAATCCCAGATATTTTCTCTAACACTTCTATAGCATCTTTTAAGCCTGATTTAATATTTGGAGGTAAGTCGATTTGTGATAAATCACCTGTAACGCAAACTCTAGAGTTTTCTCCCATTCGTGTCAGGAACATTTTCATTTGGGCGGGAGTAGTATTCTGTGCTTCATCCAGGATAACAAAAGAATTCGCCAAAGTCCTACCGCGCATAAAAGCAAGAGGGGCTACCTCAATCTGACCATTTTCTATCATCCGTTCAACATTTTCGCTTGGCATCATATCAAAAAGAGCATCATAAAGAGGGCGTAAGTATGGATCTATTTTCTCCTTCATGTCGCCCGGCAAAAAACCAAGACGTTCCCCGGCTTCTACCGCAGGCCGCGATAATATTAGACGCTCTACTTGGCGTTTTTTCAGCAAAGAAACCGCCACCGCGATTGCTAAATAAGTCTTCCCTGTACCAGCTGGCCCAACTCCAAGTGAAACCTCCGATTTAAGGAGAGATTTGACGTATGT
Organism: Rhodospirillaceae bacterium; assembly: GCA_002690995.1. Lineage (GTDB taxonomy): Bacteria > Pseudomonadota > Alphaproteobacteria > Thalassobaculales > Thalassobaculaceae. The sequence continues at coordinate 9,205 of NZGS01000031.1, read as the reverse complement.
TTGTTGACTAGGGGATCGCGGAATTATCCGTCTTTTCCAAGTTTCTAGTTTGCCAAATTGAGTGTCAAAGCCCGTAAGGTCTGGTTTTCCATGCTCGTCTGTTGAGTTTAATATCCACTCTATCGCTGCATCAATAATTTCGAAGTCTAAAGAGTCCTGTTCGCCTTCTATATCTAGCTTTTTATACAAAGTTTCTATAGTTGCGATTGCTTGATTAATACTTTTTTCCGAGCCTTTAACTTCTATCTGATTTCCAAAACACCCAATAGATACCCTGAGCTTTTGCTCTATGCGGGCGATGTTTCGATCGTGGTCCCCAAACAGTAGCGGCAGTATCTTGTAATTTGCAAATTCGATCTTAGCTTTTGATTTGCCACTAATCTTGGCGCTCAAGAATATATCTCCTTAGATTCTATCTTAGCTGGTTTTTGAATATCATAGACTTTATCATTATTGACAATATCTCCGGATACGCCTTTTGAGAAGCCATCTAATATTCTCACTTTTTGAATGCTCCCTATTAATTTCTCATTTCCACAGAAATGAGCTGCCTGCATGTAAGGAGTTTTACCAACTAATTGTCCCTGTTTTCGACCGTGTTTTTCCACCAAAACATTTTGGACCGTCCCGACTTTTTTTAGGTTGAAGGCTAATTGTTGAGCATTTAGTAGTTGTTGTAGGCTTTCCAAACGATCAGATTTTATTTGCTCGCCAACTTCCACTTTACCCGAGGCGGGGGTACCAGGTCGTGCGCTATATTTAAATGAGTAAGCTTGTGCAAACTCGATATCTGACACCAACCGTAGTGTTTCTGCAAAATCGGCATCAGTTTCTCCAGGATAACCAACAATAAAGTCCGAAGAAAATGCTATATCTTCGCGTGCTTTTCTAAGCTTATCAATGATCGATCTATAAAATGTAATATTATGCTTTCTGTTCATGTTCTTTAGTATTGTGTTTGAGCCACTTTGAACAGGTAAATGTAAATATGGCATCAACTTAGGCACTTCGCCGTGGGCTGATATTAAATCGTCATCCATGTCTTTTGGGTGAGAGGTTGTATATCTAATGCGCTCTAAACCATCTAGTTCTGCAAGCTCCCTTATTAGACGACCTAGAGTCCATTCTTTTCCGTCAGACGACACACCATGATATGCATTTACATTTTGCCCTAATAAGGTGATCTCTTTTAAGCCAGACTTTACAAGTTTTCCCGCCTCTTCTAACACTTGGCCGGCAGGTCGTGAAATTTCTGCGCCACGGGTATAGGGGACTACGCAAAAAGAACAAAATTTATCGCAACCTTCTTGAATGGTCAAAAAAGAGTTTGTGGGACTGATCGAGTCTGTCGATAATTCATCAAATTTCTGTTCAGTAGCGAACTCTGTCTCTATTATCTGGGAGCCTGCTACTAGGCTTAAATCCATTTTAAGTGCTTTGTTAACCATTTCTGGAAGCCGGTGATATGTTTGTGGGCCGAAGACTAGATCAACATATCGTGCTCTTTCTAAAATTTCTTCCCCCTCTGCTTGCGCAACGCAGCCAGCTACCCCAATTAACACCTTTCGATTCTTCTTTAGGGCAGATAGTTTAAGTTTTTTTAACCGGCCTAGTTCCGAAAATACCTTCTCGGTTGCTTTCTCTCTGATATGGCATGTGTTGAGAATTATAAGATCAGCGTGGTCAGGGTTGTTAGTTTTTTTATAGCTTAGCGGCTGAAGCAGCTCAAACATGCGATCAGAATCATAAACATTCATCTGGCAGCCATAGGTCTTGATGAACACGTACTTATCAGATTTAAGAGTTGGTTTCTGGCCGGTTAGGGTCATACCGGTCCATTTAAGCTGGAACGTGGCGTCAAGGCGTTTTAGCTTTCATAAATTTCCACTTACGAGAACAACTCTAACATTCGTTTAAACGAAGTCAAGTTATGGGTCTATTGGTAGGGCTTTTCCGACTCAAAGGTTATTATTTTTTGGCAGTGATTTGCTAATTTTTTGCGGTCGCCAAACACTATAGCTTTAATAGGCTCGTGAAAAACAAGCTTGATTGTTATTGTGCCTAATGAAAGGGATTGCCAAAGATGGGGAAGCAAATCCATATTACCATACCAGGCAAGAAAAGGTTTACTCCGACGATCCACCGGCATCCCGTTGATTTTTTCGTATCTTATAGTTAAAGGCTGAACTATTGCGTCTGCTTGAATAGGTGCCTCAAAAAGCGATGGTTTAAATGGTAGTACCTTTCTTCCATCACTGCTGGTTCCCTCTGGGAAAAGTATCAATCTCTCCGACTTAAATAATAGATGCGCAATCAATTGTAATTGTTGTAGAGCAGAGCTAGAGCTTCGGCTGATAAAAATTGTTCTTGTCAATTTTGCGAGAATACCAAATACAGGCCAAGTTGAAAGTTCTTGCTTTGCTATAAAACGACCTGGCACAATTGAACCTATAGCGATGATATCGAAATAAGATATATGATTTGCGACGAAGAGAGCTTTCTCAGTCTTGGTCGGGCTGCCCTCAACTTTTATTTGAAGCCCGAGGACGTGGGAGGCTAATTTATGATGTAACGTGCTTACGAATGAAGCTTTGGATGGAAAAAATAAAAGATTAACTGCTTGAAAAGGTAGCAAAAATATCGTCAGAAAAGCGTAGTTAAAAAGACGAATGAAAGACACCCAACGAGATGGAGTCCTTGTCGCAAAAGCCAGTTCTCGCATTTTAATAGTATTCAATGGATGCGTCATCCGTTTTTAAATTTTCTCTTATAGTGTGCACTATATCTGGCAGGAAGATCATCAGTTTTAACAATAATACAGACGTCAGTTGTATTGAATTGATGATCAATTACAGCTCCGTCTCCAACCTGAGCGCCTATTCGTAAATATCCTTTTATCAAGGGTGGCAGTTCTTGTATGGCTGACCTCTTATCTTGAGGCGCAGCATTTTTACAATTCATATCGATGTAGCGTTCTGGGAGGGCGCGTGGACATATTGCTGCGGGCGCTGTGTGATAGGTGCTCAAATAGTCCAGCGATCTCCAGAATTTGCATGGGTCGGGGCTTGGGAAACTAGCGCAACCGAACATTAAGTCGATGTCATTGGAGAAAATATAAGACGCTATTCCTTGCCACATTAGCTGTAACGTCGCCGTATTTCGGTAGTTTGAATCAACACAAGATCGACCTAGTTCCATAATCTTCCCCGGAAAATTTAGTAACTTTGAGATATCAAATTCCTGCGCAGTGTAGAACGAATGTTGGCTTCCAAGGTGTTGTGGTTGTAACAATCGGTAAGTGCCTACAACAGCGGGAGAGAGTCCACCATAAAGTGATCCGGGAATGTGCCGATCAAAGACAATCAAGTGATCAGCTCTCTGATCATGTTTGTCAGCATCCAGCTCATTCTTTGCTAAAACATGATCGGGTAGGGCACCCATCTCCTCATAAAAGACCTTGTATCTAAGGCGCTGGGCTGCTTCAATTTCACAATCATTTTTGGCAAGTCTTACCTCTAAGCTACCCATAGAAAACGATCCTATGCTTTGTCTTCTGGCAGGATATATATGGTTCGGTACAGGGGCTTTAAAAGATTTGCTAGTTTGCATATGTATTACTTAACCTCTAAAATATTCTACCTTTTCCAAAGGTTTAAAATCAAAACAACAAATTTGTAGCAACTTATATTCAAGAAATTTTTGAGATTAATACAAAACCCAAGTTGCAATATGTACTTACAATCAAGTCAATTTTGTTACGTTGGTGTGAAATTGAAATTGTTTAGCTAGTTTTTTTGTTAAGATTACTCAAGAGCTAAGTGTTCTCCGATAGACTATGGCGTCTTCTGCCCTCGCTTTACCTTGCTTATAATATTTGGTTCGAGTACCGACCGGTCTAAAGAAGTTTTTTTCATAAAGAAGCGCTGCAACCCGATTTGTCCTGGCTACCTCTAAAAATACGTCGATAGTTCCGGTGCTAGCGAGATGTCTTAACGCGTTGTTCAAAAGAAATGCACCTAAGCCAGTCCTTCTGGAGGCCTTCCGGACAAAAACAAATAATAATTCAGCTTCATCCAAAAGACTTTGGGCGATTATTATTCCTTCGAGCTGAAAAATATTTCCTGGTGTTTTTACAGTTAATGCATAGGTAATGTTATCTTTGGTATCCATCGATCTTTTTATGTGCCCGTAACTCCAGCCAAGTTTGTTGGACAAGGCATTGCTACTTTTTAATTTGAATAATATCCACCTTTTCAAAGAGTGATATGAGCGGAACGGACCACAAGAAACCTTTTTATTGCTTCGGCTATCTAATATGAGGCAGCGGATATTGTTATTTTTGATGCCGGAACGAGTTGAAAACTCGTTGGTAAGTTTTTTCCTGCGACTAAAATGATAGACGCCATATTTATGGGTATTGCACAAGGTCATCTATTTTTTTGGAATAGAGACGTCTGGTTTTCTAAGATAATTGAGATCCACTTGATAAGTATATCCGAGATTTGCTGCGGAGTTAAAAAGATCCCAGTATTCTTTGGTGGTTGTTATATCTAATGCGTCGACACCCAAAAGGTCTTCGGTGAATGCTGGACCGTTAGGTTTAATTATCTCTCCTACTGCCTCAACAAGTAAAACGCCTGCGTCGCCAGCTATTCTTACTGACTCACCTGGTTGGTATAAACTTTCAAAACGGCCAACTATCTCAGGAATAGATAACGCTTGGCTTTCAATAATTTTCGTGTCCCTTTTATCTCTGCATTCCACGTACAGCTCCTCCCTTTTGCTCTCAATAACAATCAATAGGATATCAGTTGGCGGCAAATTTCTGCTATTCTGCACTCTACTTGCAATAGCATCAAAACAGGACACACCAAACAACGGAATATTATTGGATAATGCGATAGCTTTTGCCGCAGCAAGACTGACCCGAAGCCCGGTAAACGACCCCGGTCCTTTCGTTACAGCAACGAAACGCAACTCCTCAAAATGAGTTTTTGCGTCCTCCATAGTAGATTTGATCATCGGAACAATTGCGGAGGCGTGTCTCCTATCCATTGAGACGTAGTTGTGCCCTGTAACAACTTTATCTGTCGTGACGCATACAGAACATGCTGAAGCTGAAGAATCAATCAAGATAGCCCTCATTTTTTCTAAAAATTCCTCTCAGCGAATATATTTAGCATGTATAAAAAAAAGCGTTTTATTCTTAATTAACGACATTTCTCCCATTTTTCGTTATATCTAAAATAAAACCGCGTCTTACAGGAAGTCTTAAGATGAATTTTTCCCTGAAATTATTAGTGTCGATATTTCTTAGTGCATTATTTGAAATCAACTGCTTCAGTCTAACACTTGCAAGCTCGAAAAGCTCTTCTGCAGTAGTGGTTGTTTATCATAGATTCAACGAGCCTGCATTTGAGTCAACTAGCATTAGGCTAGAGCAATTTAAAGCCCACCTTTCGGAATTAAAAAAAAACAAGTATAAAGTAGTTTCACTTCCTGAGATCGTAAGTAGTATCAATTTGGGGAGAGATCTTCCAGATAGAACTATTGGTCTAAGTGTGGATGACGCTTATCGTTCGTTTTATGATATAGCTTGGCCCCTACTCAAAGCGGCAAAGATGCCTGTCACTCTATTTGTTTCAACAGATGTTGTCGATCGCCAAGCTCCCGGTTACATGACATGGGATCAGATAAGAGAAGTGCAAAAGGAAGGAGTAACTATTGGCAGTCAGACCAAGTCGCATAAACATTTACCCCTCTTATCGTTGGGTGATGCGAAAATGGAAATCGATAAAGCTAATATTAGAATTGCTACGGAGCTGGGCAAAAAACCCTCTTTACTAGCTTATCCTTATGGAGAATATAGTTCCCCTGTACGCCAGATAATTATAGATCGTGGCTTTGATGCGGCCTTTACCCAAAGCTCAGGTGTTATAAGTTCGCACTTGGACAAATTTGCTTTGCCTCGGTTTGCTCTGAATGAGCGTTATGGTGGGATTGATAGGTTTAGATTAATAGTAAATGCTATGCCTATGATGGTAACCGATGTTTTACCAAAAGATCCTTTTCTTACTAACAATCCACCAGCTTTCGGTTTTACTGTCGATCCCATAGTAGGCAGCTTGAAGCGCCTAGCCTGCTTTGCCTCCAACCAAGGGAAATTGTCTTTGGAGCGGTTAGGGAGGCGGGTAGAGGTTAGATTAGCTTCCGCGTTCCCGGCGGGAAGATCGAGGATCAACTGTACCATGCCGGGCTTGAAAGAAAGATGGAGATGGTTTGGGGTGCAATTCACCGTTCCATAGAAGACTTTTTTCTGAATTCAGCGTCCTAAACTTACGTCGCGCAATTCGTTTGAAAGTAGTTCAAAGTCTGCCAATTTATTAATTGAAATTATTTTTAGGATTTTCTCTACATATTTTGCGCCCTCTTGCGAATAAGAGGAAAGATGCGTTGCTAATCGTGAACTAGCATTATTTACATAACGATCATTTTTAATGAGCTTTAAACGAGCTTTACGGAAACGGTTATAAAAGGCGCTTGAATTTAAATTTTGTGCATAATTCTCGACAGAGTGGCGTAAATTTTTAAAGGCCTTTACCAAATGCTCTTTACCCACCTCTCTTCTTGATGGGGCGAGCCCACCCTTTTTCCATGTCCACTGACCGAATAGGGAATTTCCATCTAGAGCAAACCGAGAGGTTCCCCAGCCTGTTTCTACAGCGGCTTGCGCAATTGCAAGAGGGATAGGAAGGATATTTGCTCGCAGCAACAATTCATCAAACATTTCGATGTTAAGAGTAGATTCAGCGTTATAATGTGAGAGAACCTTATAGTATTTTAGTTGCTCGAAAATCCAATCTTTTTGGTTATTCCTTAAGTTAGGTATTCCTATATTTTTCAAATTAAAAATTTGCTGCCTTTTTTTCTGAATTTGCATGTTCCTATCGATGATCAGTGGAAGCAAAATTTTTATGAACAATTTCTTTCGGATTGCTACCTCAGACAATTCTTGAAGGTTATGAGGTAGCCGCCAAAAAATCAGATTGGGCACCAGGGACTCTCTCGATTTTATTTTTTTCAAATCAAAGTCGAACGACCCTAACAAACGTATAAGTGCTAAGGGCGCGTCTTTTTTACTAATTGCCAGGTCTTTTTGTGAGCCTTGGTCATCGAAACTTAGAGTGGTCCTGGTAAGTGAGGGGTTTTCTGGCGGGCGAAATTTTAGATTGAATAGGCTTGAGGGAATAAACATGCCAACTAAAATGCTAGCAGATAATAAAAATATCGTTATAGCAGTTAGGTACGCGTTTAATTTATTGCGTTGCATTCCAATGCGTGTTTTTCCGTTAAGTTTTTTAAAAAAAGGTATTTTTTGGGTTGTTACTTAAAGGATCAATACATCCCGGATTGTCTTACCTCTTTTACTTCTGGAATGTAGTGCCGAAGAAGATTTTCCACACCCATCTTCAGAGTGGCTGATGAGCTTGGACATCCCGCACATGCTCCACGCATCTGTAAAGTGACAATGCCATCTGTAAAGTCCTCAAAAACAATGTCGCCCCCATCTTGTGCAACTGCCGGACGAACTCGAGTATACAACAGCTCCTTGATTTGGCTTACTATTTCGTCATCTTCCTGATCATCAGATTGGCTATCACCGCCAGTTTGAGCCTCTAGAACTATGGGGCGTTTAGCAGTAAAATGCTCCATAATGGCGCCTAATAAGCTAGGCTTCATTAGAGCCCATTCTCGTGAGCCATCTTTAGTAATTGAGATAAAATCTTCGCTTAAAAAAACCCCAATCACCCCATCAATCTTGAAAAGAATTTGAGCTAAAGGGGAACTTGAAGTCTCTTCCAACGAAAGAAACTCTAAATTTTTTCCCGGTAAAACAGGCTGGCCGGGTAAAAATTTTAGGGTTGCTGGATTGGGTGTCTCTTCTGTCTGTATAAACATTATTACCTCTCTCTCTTCTTTAAAGCTGTCAGTTTATCTACCAAAAGTTCTTAAAGTTCCAAATATTAAAACAAGTAAATAGAATTCAAGGTTTTAGGAACCCAACGATTTCTTTGGCCTCACTAACAATTGGCTTCGCTATTTCTCTAGCCTTATTAGCCCCATGGTTTAAAATACTATCAACTTCGTCGGGATAATTCATCAAGCGTTGCATTTCTTTACCTATTGGTCCCATAATTTCTACCGCTAGTTCTGCAAGATATCTCTTGAAATCGCCAAAACCTTTCCCTGCAAACTCTGAAAGCACACTTTCCTCACTTCGTTCACATAATGCAGCAAAAATGGTAATCAAGTTCTGCGCTTCAGGCCGCTGATCTAGTTCATCTAGCGAGTCTGGGAGCGGATAAGGATCTGTTTTAGCCTTTTTTATTTTTTGAGCAATCGCATCAGGGCCATCTGTCATATTTATTCGTGAGTAGTCTGAAGGATCCGATTTACTCATCTTCTTTCTTCCGTCGCGTAGGCTCATAATTCTAGCAGCTGCTTTTTGAATCCTAGCTTCAGGCAAGGGGAAAAAGTCTATTTCAAACATTGAGTTAAAAGCTTGAGCGATGTCCCGGCAAAGTTCGATGTGTTGTTTCTGGTCCTCTCCAACAGGTACATCGGTAGCCTTATAAGCTAATATGTCAGCAGCCTGCAGCACAGGGTACGTATACAGACCAACAAACGCGCCGTCACGATCTTTTCCAGCTTTTTCTTTAAATTGCGTCATTCTGTTAAGCCATCCGAGGCGGGCAACGCAATTAAACAGCCATGCCAGTTCGGCGTGTTCCGGGACCTGGCTCTGATTAAAAATAATGCATGTCTCAGGGTTTACTCCCCCTGCTATTACCCCGGCAGCAACTTCACGAGTAGCAGCTCGCATCGCCAATGGATCCTGGGGAAGAGTGATGGCATGCAAGTCTACGACGCAAAAAATGCATTCATAGTCATTTTGCATTTTTGCCCAATTTCTAATCGCGCCCAGATAATTACCAAGTTGCAAACTACCCGATGGTTGGATGCCTGAGAAAATTCGCTTCATAAAGTTGTTCCTTTCAAGCACTCCCTCGATTAGCCTGCAGAGCGCTTGCTGGTCAAGGTTTTAAGTAATTAAAGTTGTTATTGGTTGTTTTTGACCCACGACTTTATTTCTTGACGGACTTCGGAAAGACGTATCACGCGAAATAAAAATACTGGAATAATA
>NZGS01000030.1 GCA_002690995.1 Rhodospirillaceae bacterium | reverse complement strand
TAAATAGTTGATGAGTTGTAACAAAATTTGCATGTTACAGGGATAGGCTAGAACAAAAGGTTTAAGGCAGTCACCCCTGCCTCACAAGAAAGTGAGAAGGAAAGATAAATGTCAAATAGCATCGTAACAAATCCGGAAGCGTTTGTCGCCCTGCGTAATCTTGAACGGACTAACGAAAAGTTGTCTCAGACCCAAGAGAGATTGTCTACTGGGCTAAAGGTAACAAGCGCTACCGATGATGCGTCTAACTTTGCGATCGCCCAAGGTGTGCGAGGTGATGTAAGGGCGCTTGGTGCTATTACCCAAGGTTTAAACAACTCCAAGGGGATTGGTGAAATCGCTCTGGCTGGCGTTACTGCGATTTCAGACCTCTTGCAAGATATCAGACAAAAACTTACCGAGCTAGCTAATGGTGGTCTTACAACGGCTCAGCGGGTCATTGTTAAGGCAGATTTTGATAAATTGATGTCGCAGGCATATGGCTTTGTGAGTAACTCTAATTTTAATGGAAGAAATTTACTGATTAGCAATGCGACAAACGTTAATACTATCTCTAATTTAAATGGAACTAACCTTACCCTAAGCGCTCGCTCGGCTCCTGGTAGCGGTGTTACTCATCTTATAAAGAGTCTAGCTGCGGCTACGCTTGGGACCGATGGGGCAGCATCTAACGCTGTGAATGCTCAAAGCGTAATCGTCGCCCAGTATTCTGCACTCGAGACGGAAATAAATACATCCCTTGGGGCTTTGGGAGCAGAGATACGAGCGCTGAAATTCCAAACAGACTTTTTGACCACAGTTAATGACTCTACTGAAATTGGTTTGGGTAATATTGTGGACGCAGATCTAGCGCGAGAGTCCGCAGAGTTGACCGCTTTGCAAGTTAGACAGCAACTTGGCGTGCAAGTTTTGGGAATAGCCAACCAGCAGCCACAAATTCTCTTGAATTTGCTTGGTAATTAAACCTTCGGTAGCAACATAACCCAGAGTTAGGAATATTTAATGAATGGGTACGCTGCCTACGCCAAAATTCAGCCAACCAAGGAGGGCTACAGAGACCTTGAATATAAGGTTCTTGGAACTGTAACTGGTGCCCTGATTAAAGCTAGGGAACCGGGAACAGAGCTTTCTGATAAGTTTAACGCTGTTCTTTGGAATGAAAAAGTATGGAACACGTTTCGTTGCGACCTAAGTTCTCCAGATAACCAATTGCCGGATGAATTAAAAGCATCGCTCATTAGCCTGGCAATATGGGTCAGCAAAGAAACTAACCGGGTTATGGATCATTTGGCTGATCTAGATGGTTTAATAAGCATTAATCGGCAGGTGATGGCTGGACTGGCCTCAAAAGATTAAATTTTTTTTTGATGAAGCTAAATTAACGCCCTAATTTCCTCGGCAATTTCTTCTATTACAATACTCCATGAATCGGAATGCCCTCGATATTTGCATGTCATGCGGGGGGTCCAAGGTTGTATGTCGGTGCCTAGGCAAGTCCAGTCTGGATGCAGGTTTAACCCATAACAACTAGTTCCAACCGCGCCGGCCATAGAAATTACTGCAGTCATGGGCCCAATGACGATATCGCATTCACTTATTAGAGCGGCTACCCTGTCTAATTCATTAAACAAATTGATATCGGGTGGTCGGAATATGCTTATGTTAAAGTCTTTCTCAGCAGCTAGAAGTTGTTGCTCGCAGTCTGTGGGTTGTAAATTAATAAAAGTTGCGTTTTTCAAAGAGAAAATTGGTGCCAACTCATGAATATCAAGAAAGTAGCTATCGTATATCTTGCTAGGTAGTGCGGTTTGCCAGCAAACACCAATTTTCAGCCCGTGCTCTATTTTCTCGAAGAGTTTTCTCCAGTGCGCCCGCTCATTTTCGTCTGGCACAAGGTAGGCATCATTAAAATTAAAATGGTTAATTGATTGCCTAAAATGTAACGGCAAGTCGCCAAGAGGGCAGTGGGCCGCTGCGCTGAGTTCATCAACAGTTTCTGTGTAATTTACAATAACATGGCCGTCTACTTTTCGTTCTAGTTTTTTAATGAAGCTTAATCTAGGAAAACTTCGTGAAAATAGTGGAATTAGGCGAGCGTCAGTTTCTATAAAACATTGTGTTTTAAGTTTTCTCGATAAGTCTTCAAAGCAGCTAGCAAATCTTAGCTCATCGCCTATACCTTGCTCTTGGAATACTAATAAGGTGCCATTATTTATAGCTTTTCCATCCCACTCAGGAGGCAGCCCTAATCGTTCAATGTACATCTCCGGCTTTAAGTGCCGGCATTTTGCTGCAGTCCAGCCATTTTTGAGGTCGCCATTTACCAGTAATCCGAGAGCGTGGTTCCACTGGACTTCGACATCACCTGGTTCGGAAATCATTGCCCTTTGGAACCAGGTAAGAGCGTCACACTTTTTTTCGGCTATCAAATTCCAAAATCCAAAGTTATTTAGAGCACTTTTGGCATCGGGTTTAAGTATCAAGCTTTTTCGCAGGTTTTGGTAGGCACTTCTACCTGCTACTATTCTAGACTTGAAGAAATAAACCTCTGGATGATCACTTTTTTGCTGCAGTATGAAGTCTAACACTTTGCTGGTTAAATCCCTCTTTCCAGCTTGAAGCAAGGCGCCCGCAAGTTTCACCTTCCATTCCAATTGGTCGGGGTTCAACGTTACCGCTTTGTTCAAAAGCTCAACTGCTTCTGAAGCAATTTTTTCGCGTTCTTCGTCATTGTACATATGTGCTAAGATTTCGCCTCGAGAGATTAACTGCCCCAGGTTGAATAAGGCGTCTGCATTTGATGAATTAAATTCTATCGATTTTCTAAAAGCTAGTTCTGCTTCTGTAAGTTTGTTCAAGGCAAGTAGGGCACATCCATAGTGATTATGAGCTTGGCTATCTTCGGGTTTTAGTGCAACGGCATCCTTCAAATACTTTTCCGCCTGCTCGTTATCCTCTAGCTGATGATAGGCAACCCCAAGGAAATGAATAGCATTTGGCTCTTTTGGCGAGGTTTCCAAAGCTTTGAGGTAATATCTCCTTGCAACTTCTATTCTTCCGGCATTCTGGTGTTCGAGACCGTTTGCAATGAGATTCTCAATGTCTTGTGGTGATATTTGGCTCGTTTCCTGCATTAAAGTTCCTTAATGGTCCGCTGAGATAAAGCCACAGAAAGGCATAAGTTCTTCAGAGGAATTTAACACTTAAATACACTGTTTCTTTGAATAACGCATGAGCTTTTAGCACTGAATATCTAATAAATATAATGGATCGGTCTTCTCATAAAGTTGGCCTCATTTTTGCATATCTCAGTTATATGCAGTTTTTGTAACTCACGCTATTAATTGTAAAAGGTTTACACATGTCGCTCACCACGTCCTTACTACATGCTCGGTCGGGAATGATTGCCGCGCAGTCTGGCTTGGACGTGGTATCTCGGAACATAGCGAACGCTGAAACAGAGGGATATACAAAAAAATCTCATAATCAAGAAAATCTGGTAATAGGTGGTGTTGGACGCGGGGTAAAAACAAATGAGGTTACCCGCAAGGTAAACGATAACTTACTCAGAGAGCTTAGGGATCAAAATGCTTCTATAGAAAAATTAGACGTATTAGATGAGTTTTTAGGGCGTCTGGAGCTAGAGTTCGGCAAGCCAGGTGATAAAAAATCCATTGCCGATAAAATGACTGCATTGAAAAGTGCTTTTCAAACCCTTTCGGCAGCACCAGAAAGTACGGCCAGCGTGATTGCATTGGTGACGGCGGCTGATGAGCTAGCTAGATCCTTTAATAGTTTTAATAACTTGATACAAGAACTTAGAGCAGAGGCTGATAATAGGATTTCTGATTTTATAGGCGCTATAAATAATGATTTGGGTCTTATTAAGGACTTAAATACCCAGATCGGGCAACGAAATGCCGCTGAAAAATCGACAGCGGATTTGGAGGATAAGCGAGATCAGCTACTCCTGAGCATTAATAAAAATATCAGCATCGGTTCATTCAAAAGATCAAACGATCGATTAACAATATCGACTGCTGATGGTCGATTGATGTTGGATGACACGCAAATACCGCTAGCTTTTAATTCAACATCTTCATTTGTGGCAACGACGACTGGAAATGGTGTTACTTTGGGTGGGAGCGATATAACAGCAAATATTAAAACAAGAGATGGTGTCATATCTGGATTATTAACGCTTAGAGATACTGTATTGCCCCAATTCCAGACTAAGCTGGACGATTTAGCTCTTGAAATTGCAAAGCAACTAGACGTCGTTGATGTTGGTGGTGGAGCTAGTGAAGCTTTAAACCTTTTTACAGACTCTGCTGGAAACGCGCCTGCAGCTTTTACACCGGCAGATAATTTTACAGCTGGTTTCGCAGGCAACATTCAAGTGCGGGCCGCCTTAAAAACAAATCCAAGCCTTGTAACTGATCCAACTGGGGGATACACGGTTCTTGGTAAATCAGATAATAAGCTTCAGCTTGCTATTATCGCACTGTTTGAGGGGCAAACTGCTCTTTCCCAGGCTCCTACAATTAATAATACGATTGAGGGTTTTGCCTCGTCACTCGTCGGAGATGTCGCGACCAGTAAAGCGGAATACGAAACGCAGCTAAAATTCCAAACGGTTTTCCGTGACCAAATTCGGGACCGGGTTGAAAATGAAAGCGGCGTTAATACGGATGAGGAATTAACAAATTTAATTACTTTAGAGGCAGCTTTCGGTGCATCAGCGAGAGTGCTAAATGCAGTGCAACGGGCGTTTGACGAAGTAATAAATATACTCTGAGTGATAGTGGGGTTATCCAATGAGAATTTCAAATATAACTCAATTTAACAGACTTCAATCGAGCCTTAGAGAGCTAAATGCTGGGTTGGCGATAGCCGAAGAACAAATTAGTACGGGTAAGCGTGCCACAAGGTTTTCGGGTTTAACCGGAAACGATGCTAGAATTTCTATCGAACTGCGCACAGCTATATCGACCAGAGAGACTTACATAGATAGTATTAATTCAACCAAACTAAGAGCTGAAGTCGCCAATGCGGCCTTATTGGAAATGCAGACGCTGGCGACTGACCTACGAGTAGAATTAATAAAACAAACGCAAGATCTATATAAAGAAAATTTACCCATCATGAACGAGTTTGCGAAAACGCAAATTGCTAGACTTGCTAATTTATTAAACTCTCAGGTTGCTGGCGTTTTTGTCTTCTCAGGGCCGGCTTCTAATAAGCCTCCAATAGCTGATCCAGATGCGATAAGAACTAATTTCGCGAGCTCTGTAAATACCGTTGTTGACGCAGTAACTAACACTGCGGCGACGATTCAAGGTAACTCAGACACCGAATTTAATGATGCGACTGGCACTCTAAATGATCCATTTTTCACAACTGACGGACTTAAGAACGTGCGTGTTTTTCACACGGGTCATGGATTTAGTATTGGAGACAAAGTTACATATAGTGGTGCTACTACATTGAATGGCGTGGATATGAATGGTACGTTCACGATTGTTGACGTAACTACAGCCAATCATTACGTGGTTGAGGCTAGGACCGAAGCTAATGCAAGTACCACCGGCGGCGGCACTGGGGTGGCATATAATGTAAACGCTCTTAACGGGCTTGGAAGTCTTTCCCCAACAACTGAACTCACCATCAATGCTGGAGCTGGGTTGAATGTATCGTATGGTGAATTGGGTAACCAGGAATCTTTTACAAACCTTTTTGAAACTTTAAATATATTTGCGAATGTTCAAGTGGCTGCTGGAGCAACTGAAGCACAGAAGCAGGCTAACCAAGCAGAGTATAGGACATTGGTTGACAACGCGCGTACCGTTGTTGAGCAGGCGTTCGATGAAATTAATCGAATGGTGGCAGACTTAGGAGGCGACATATCAAGACTAAACTCTGCCAAAGAAACCCATAAAAATGAGATTGAACTCATAACCAAACAGCTAGATGATGTTGAAAATATCGACTCTTTCGAAGCTATTAATCGTTTTCAGGCACTTCGGTCACAGATAGAGGCGTCATATCAGATAACAGCAGCCTCTAGAGGCTTTTCTTTGTTGAATTTTCTCTAAGATATAGTAGTTTTAAAAAAATCAATAATTTAGTAGACAAGACCGTTAAATAATGTTATTACTCCCAGTGGTTTTCGGTAAAATGCCGGTTAAAGCACATTTTTTGCTCCAGAACGGAGGGAGACGTGGACACAGTAAAATTAAACATAAGCCCGCCACCGGTCGCAGAACAGGTAAGTAAGCAAACCGAGTCGGCACAAAGCACTACCCAAATTCAGGAAAATAGTCAGAAACGAAGTACAGCCGGACTGTTTATAACGCCGGTTATTCAGTTCGACTCCGAGACCCTTTCGGTTATTTTCCGGGTTAGAGACGGCCTTTCGGGCGAAGTAAAGCAAGAATATCCTCAGGAAAGCGTAATCAGAGGGCGCCAGGCCGTTGCAGAGGCTACAGCTAAACAGGCTGAGACTAAACCCAATTCTGGGACAAGCGAAATTCAGGACATAGCAGTTCCAACAGCGGACGCGGGCAGTAACGGTGGCGTCCAGGTTAATCTGGTTTCTACTGAAGCAGAGACGACACAATCAAATGGTAATGCAGCGGGCGTTGCTACATCAACCACCGGCGTAGCAAAAGGGCTTGGTAACATTTAATAATGACTTGTGCGGTGTACTGATTTAAAAGGCAAGCGGTCTTAAGGTATATCAGCGGTTTGTATAAGCCGGCATCTGTATAGACGTCGGCTACCATGCGTTCGGCTTGGTCAAGTAGAAAATGGTTATGCTTCCCATCATTATATGGTATTCAAAGGCGACCGAGGTTACTAAGTTTATTTAGCAACTTTACCAATGTTGAGGTATTTATGGCCGATAATAATAAAGAAAAGGTTGAGCAGTTAATTCAAGATGGATTGGCGCACCATGGCGCTGGTGAAGTGGAGCAGGCTAGAGATGCTTATGTACAAGCGTTAGAATTAGAGCCAGAAAATGCCAAGGCGTTAGACTTGGCGGGTCTACTTTGTATGCAGTGCGGTGAACCAAGTGCGGCCGAGGAATTTTATTCATCTGCGGTTAAAATAGAGCCAGATAACACGCGCTTTTTGCTTCACTTGGGTATTCTACACCTTGAGCAAAATGAATTTCGTAAGTCGGAAGAAGCACTCAGGAAAGTAATAGAGCTCGACCCTGATCATTCAGATGCCAGATTGTATATCGCTTTGGTTAAAAGAGCCGGTGGTGAACGAGAGGATGCAAAAGCACTGTTAGAGGTCGCCGAGGAATTAGATAGACAAAATGCGAGTTATAAAAAATGGTTGGGCTTGCTCTCATTAGAAACAGGTGACCTTGTCGCTGCGCTTGAATACAGCAATTATGCTATTGAGCTAGACCCCCTGGATATATCGATTTACAGTCAGTTGGGCACCATATGTAATGAAATGGATGATTTTGATCTTGCCGAAAAATCATATGCTGCGGGTTTAAAAGTCGACCAAGATGATATGCGGTGTCGAGCAGGGCTGGCGTACACGCGCATAAAACTTGGAAAATTAGATGAGGCAAAACGAGAGATAATAGAAGCAAACAAAAAGGGGGGTGAAGAACATCCATTGGTTCTCGCGGTGTCAGCATTGTTAGACTCTTTTTTGGGGCAAAAACAGGAAGCGTTGGGCAAAATTGAACGTGTCTTAACCACTGAAAGTAGTAGTCTGGATATTCTCCTCTTGGCCCATCAACTCATGGTTAATTTAGAAGAAGATGAGAAGGCTGAGGAAATACTAGAAACTATGCAAAATCTTGCACCCGATGATGCTCGAGTAATGACTGCTCTGCTTGCTTAGTTGTCTTGATTTAGCGATTTATTTTGCCGTGAGTTAAATCCTTAAAACTAGACGTTAGCGTAAGCTTTATACCCCTGCGGCCGCGCTTTGAAGGCTGGTGCATTATGGGCCTGTATTCCACGTTCTTTTTTAACAGCGTCAATAACAATTTTAATGACATTCTCAGTTGCATCGTGGGAGCCTCTGAGGGCAATCATATTTTCCGACAAGACGCCTCGAAATTTTTTATATAGTTTTCGCAAATCCTCACGTTCTTCTTCGTTCAGGCAATTAACTGAGTCTCTCTGTTCGTGAAGTCGCTTTTGCGCGTCTTCATAAACACGTGATAGATGAAGCTTGCGAGATTGGATCGATTTTAATCCATCAAAATCTTTATCATTTAAAATACTGGTTTCTTTTATTAAAAGCTCCATTAAATGCGTCATGCTATCAACGAAGTTTTCTACGATTAATCGAGCTTCAGTCATTTTTTACTTCCTGCATTGTAGAAAGCTGGCGTATTATTGATTTAGCTAATCCAATTCCTCCGGCTTTGGATGCTGCCTTGCCATATTCTTGGATTAGAAAGTCTCTAAATATTGCCTCACCATTTCCTCCACCCATCAACCCATCTGTTTTTAATCCCTTGAACATATGGCCGAACATTTGCGATAAAAACATTCCTTCAAACTGTTTAGCTACCGTCTGAATTTTCTCGTCTGAGAGAGATTTTTTAGACAAGTTAGCTTGGGTAGGATTTTGGCTTAGTTTATATAAAACCGTTTCGGCTACGTTATTTTGAATAGTATTCATATCAGTGCCTTTCTAAAGCAATTCTATTTCTGCCTGTAATGCACCAGCTGCTTTTATAGCCTGCAAAATAGAAATCATGTCCCGCGGCCCAATTCCAAGCGCATTTAGGCCATCAACTAGCTCTTGCAGAGTGACGCTATTAGATAAGACACTTAGTCGCTTATCTTCGTCCTCATCGATCTCGATCTGTGTTCTTGGAACGGTTACTGTCTCCCCTTCTTCAGAAAATGGGAGTGGTTGTGATACCTGCGGCGTTTCTGTTATGCGGATCGTTAGGTTCCCCTGCGCGATTGCGACCGTACTTATTCGGACATTTTCTCCCATAACGATTATGCCGGTTTGTTCGTCTATTACCACTTTTGCAGAGATATCGGGGGTCACCCGGAGTTGCTCTATATCGGTTATAAGTGCAACCATTTTGCCTCGATAATTATCTGGAACGACAAGTGATACGGTCGCGGAGTCTCGAGATTGAGCGATTGGCCCCCCAACAAAACTATTTATCGCTTGAGCAATCCTCCTTGCTGTAGTGAAGTCGGGGTTCCTCAATGAGATTCTTAGTGTGTCCAACCCCTGCAGATCAAACGATATCTCGCGTTCTATTATTGCACCGCTAGCAATTCTTCCATTAGTTGGAACACCCTTGCTAACTTCTGCGCCTGCGCCTCCGGCTGAAACACCACCAACAGCAACCGGTCCTTGTGCCACCGCATAAACTTCCCCATCTGCACCAACTAACGGAGTAACTAATAATGTCCCACCCAAAAGGCTATCAGCGTCACCTATTGCACTCAATGATAAGTCGATTCGCGTTCCTTGTTTCGCAAATGGCGGAAGTGTGGCGGTTACCATTACAGCTGCTACGTTATCCGTTTTTAAAGAATCATCACGTGCATTTACCCCTAATCTCTCAAGCATACCGACTAAGCTTTCTCTGGTGAAAATGGACGAACTCAGAGTGTCACCTGTTCCGTTGAGGCCGACAACCAAACCGTAACCGATGAGCATATTCTCTCGTACACCTTCAAAATCCACAATATCTTTTATCCGGGTTTGCGCATCCGGGGCTTTTATATCAAAGTTAATTAAAACAAAGAAAACCGGCAGAAATCTTGATATTTTTCGTATTGCAGCCGAAGAAAATTTAAGAAAATGCATCATAATGGGGGCACCTACGTTTGATAAGTCTCTATCTATTTTTCACTAACTCTTTATATGCGAAATTTGTGCCAATTTTATTATGAAGAGATGTTTTGCCTATTATAAGTTTTCAATTTCTTCTCGCTTTCGAGTTCATTAGTTGTCAAAAGTATTCAGTTATCCTGGGATTTTCCCATTTAAAACTTTTTTAAAAAAAATAAGAGTAACGGAAACCAGTATGATGTCACCCGCTTTATGTTATACTTATTCATCGGTGTAGATATCGGATAGAAACTAAGAAATGAAAGTTGATCCCGCTCGACGCACTAACGTGTCAAATACCAAACGATCAAAGGGTACAGTTAAAAGCACGGACTTAGCCTTCACAAGCGTGTTAGATGCTGAATTAAGGACAGAGCAATCGACCGCCAATCTTAAAGTATCGACAGTGGATGCATTACTGCCTGTTGAGTCAGCAACAGCGGATTCTGATAGAAAACAAGCTAGTTCTAGAGCCGCCCAAATCCTAGACCGGTTAGAAGATATTAGACAAGGTCTTCTAGTCGGTGCGATTTCCAAAGCAAGATTGGAAGAGCTAGCTGGAACAATAAAAGAAACTCGGGCGTCCGCGCTGGATCCAGTGATGAGCGATATATTGGACGAAATTGAATTGAGGGCAAAGATAGAATTAGCTAAATTTGAAGACGGTTAGCATATTGCTTCTAGAACCAAAAGGTCGTTTCGATTAGACTGGTCTGTCAAAGGATTAAGACAAAATTGATAAAGATCAATTATGAATAAGCTAAAAAAAAACAACTTTCTGTTGCTGTTTTCCCCCTAGATTCTTATACTCCCGCGTTTTGTAGATGCAGCGGTTAAGAACTTTGGAGGTATGAAATGGGAATAACGCTTTCGCCGGACTATAAACCGTCGGAAGATGAGGAGTTTATGAACCCTCAACAGCTTGAATATTTTCGTCAAATGCTGCTGAATTGGCGGGCAGAGCTCGTGCATGAGGCTGGCGAAACCCTTAGTGATTTGAATGAGGGTAACTTGCAGCAGCCTGATATGGCAGATAGGGCTTCGTTAGAAACGGATCACCAACTCGTGCTTCGAACCCGAGACCGTGAGCGAAAATTGATTTCAAAAATTGATTCTGCTCTTAATCGAATAGAGGATGGTAGCTACGGGTATTGTCAGGAAACAGACGAACCAATAAGTTTAAAAAGATTAATGGCCAGACCTATAGCCGACCTTTCATTAGAGGCGCAGGAACGGCATGAAAGGTTAGAAAGAACTCATAGAGACGACTAACCCTAATTTCGTGGGTTAGTCGCACACCTAACGCATAATGCTTTTATGATTAAAATGGCATAAGTATTTCAAGAACCTGCGCTCCGAAACGCATCTGTTGCAGGTCGTTTAGCTGACCACGGCCTCCATAGGCGATACGGGCTTCAGCCATCTGGTCGTAGCTTACCGTGTTTGCTGACGCTATATCTTGCGGTCTAACAATCCCGCCAACTACAACTTCCCTAACTTCAAAATTTACCCGGATTTCCTGCCTGCCGAATAGAACTAAGTTTCCGTTGGGTAGTCTTTGTGTTACGACGGCCGCAATGCGCAAATTCACTGTTTCTTCTCTATTAATTCGGCCCCTTCCGTCATTAGCCATATTAGAACTAAAATTCAAAAAATTATCAGCAGGAATTGCTGGTTTTGGGGGACTGAACCCAAACAAGCCCCCAATATCAAAGTCATCGCTGGCGCTTCGATCATGCCGTGTCCGATTGTCGAGTTGAGCTTCGTCTTCTATTGCAACGACAACGGTGATTATATCCCCTACCTCACTTGCCCTCTGATCTTTGAAAAATGCTCGTGAACCTTCCTGCCATAGTGAGTTGTATTGCCTGGTTGCTCTGGAAGGGTTAGGCATAGGCATAGAAATTGGTTTATATCCCGCCGCTTTATGCGGATTTGTAATATTGGTGAGTTCGGGAGACTGCCCTAGTCGTGAAAGCCTATCTAGCGTGTTGCAAGATGAGAGTATTAATACCATTGTTGGAAGTAATAGGAACTTTCCAAAATTCTTGAAATTCATGATCAACATATTAGTTGGCCCCTTCTGATGATATTCGTTTATGAGGACAATTCTTATCTTAGGATTGTCGTGGTTGGTAAAACGACGGCGGTATTGGGTCCCAGCACACGAGCTTCTATGATGCGCTTACTCCTGGGGTTTTTTACCCTTATGACCTGGTTCCTTGAACCGGGTTCCACAGAAACCCCTCTCGTCGAGAGAGACATTGTCTTATTTTTAAAATGGAGCGTGACAAACTCACCCTTTTTTATGAGCTGCTGAGGACGTACGTCGGACATACGGATCAATCGACCTGCTGTGAGTGGTCTTTTTGCTACGTGATCCAATAACTGTTCCATAGATCCAACGACCCCAAAAGATTGCTGTTTTATTCTGACTTTTCTCCACGTTATGTCTTTTTTGTTTATAAGTTGTCCGGCGCCAATATGTTTGTTGGGAACTGGCATCGGAATTATTGCAAAGGCTTTTCCTTTGAGGATAATATTTTGATCTTCATTCGCGGTTGAGTTTATATTTACAACTACTTCGAAACGGCCTGTTCGCTGATCTAAGTGCGATTGCAATACTCTGATCGCTTCCTCAGCGTTTTTTGGCACAAGGATTTTGAGATTTCGATCATTGAATTCCACTTCAATTTCGTCATTGACATGGTTCTGCTCGAGAGCTTTTACCACAGTGTTGCGAATGATATTCATTGGGACCTGTTTAGCAGACCGGCTTACCACTACACTTTTTCTGAGTGAGCCGGACCAATTTAACGGTGAAGCTTTGACAATTCGGCGTAAGTCTTTTCTAAAAAGCTTTAACTTTTTTCCAAGTTCCGGTGCGTCTCCGATTATTTTGTCCTTGAATTCACGGTCGCTGTAAAACAGGTCGCTAAGCCATATTTTATCTGACTCAATTAAGATTTCTTTTGCTGGTTTTAGATGCAGGAGAGGGCTGCTTTTTTTACTTTGAGAATTGCCAAAGGATGTAACTAAGCAGGACATCATAATGGTTAGTAATAATGTGATTGTAGTTTTATTCTGCATGATAATTCCCTGCAAGTTACGATTTTTGAATCAATTATCTCACGTTGTTAACTGCCGACATCATTTGATCGGCTGTCTCTATTACCTTTGAGTTCAATTCGTACCCTCTTTGGGCTTGGATTAGATCAGTTATCTCTTGAACTGGATCTACGTTTGACGCCTCAACAAAACCTTGTTCTAGCGTGCCAAAGCCAGCTGCCCCTGGATTGGCTGTTGTTGCTGCGCCAGAAGCTTCTGTTGTTTTTAGTAAATTCCGGCCAATATGTTCCAAACCAGCTTTATTTTGGAACGTTGCTAGCTGAACGGTACCAGCAATTGTCTCTGCTTGTTGACCGTCAAACTTCAGTAAAACTTGTCCGTTCTGGTTAATCGTTATCCCAACTGCTGCTTGATCAATTGTTATATTTGGAATTAATGGGAAACCGTCTGCATTGACTAGCTGTCCATCTGCATTTAGCTGGAATGATCCGTCTCGTGTATAGCCGGTGTCACCATCAGGAAGTTGGATTTGAAAAAAACCTTGACCATTTATGGCTAGATCGAAAGGGTTGTCCGTTAATGACAGTGCTCCCTGTTCGCCAATTCTATAAGTAGAAGCAACTCTAGTGCCAACGCCTAATTGTAAACCCGAAGGCACAATTGTTCCCGCGTCTGATGAGTTGCTGCCAACCCGTCGCAGGTCTTGGTAAAGTAGGTCTTGGAATTCAGCTCTATGCCTTTTAAATCCCGTCGTCCCCATGTTGGATATATTGTTAGAGATAACCTCAACATTAGTTTGCTGAGCCAACATTCCTGTCGCTGCTATATTTAGTGCTTGCATGATCAACTATTCCTTTTACCTATGCGTTGTTGTTTAAACGAGCCAGTCGTTGGATCAGAGTTTTTTGTCGGTCGGCTTCTCTATCCAAAAATTTTGTTATGGACTCATAGGACCTTTGAATGTCCACCATTCTGACTAATTCTCTAACCGCCGTTACATTAGACGTTTCTAGCTTGCCCTGAAGTACACTGGAGTTAGTTGGGTCCTTCGGTTCTTCTGTAGTAATAAACTTACTGTCGCCTCTTTTTTGAAGTAGGTGAGGGCTTTCAAACTCTACGATTTTAATTTTGGCGATTATCTCATTGTCTAGAGAGATTGTTCCATCTACGCCAATCTGAAGCTTCCGGCCATCCATCGGGATCACTATTGGAGCCCCACCATCGTCGACAACGCCGTCGCCATCCCTTGTTATTAATTGGTTGTCCGCAGTTAGTGATAGCGATCCGTTTCTGCTATATTTTATCCCATCACCATCATCTATTGTTATGAAACCAGGGCCGTTGATTGCTATATCAAAATCATTGCCAGTGTTCTTTATAGATCCTGGTTCGAAACTTACGGAAGAACCGTGGTCGATCACAAAGTCTAACCTTCCTGATCCTGCGGTATTAGTGGGAGCAGCCGAATATATCCCAAGTTCTCTCTTAAAGGACGTGGTGTTTATGTTAGCTATATTGTTCGCGACGAGTGCTAATTCTCTTCGTAAAGCACTTTGTCTAGATAAGCCAACATATATTGAATTTTCCATCCTAAAATTTTACCCTCTTACAACAGTTCCTATTTAGCAAATGATACATGCATATTCTGTGCCAAGAGGCATTAAACGGGTAAATTTCTCTGCTCTTCTAAGGAAAAGCTTTTATTCGAATTCAAAAATATTGGGAATTTAGTTCCTAATGAATGATTCAATTAGTTTTGAACTAGCTAATTTTGAAATGCTATATCTAGCGTCATGTTATCGATTGTACACCGCATGTCGTGTAAGACTTCCGATTAAACCAATTTTCATGTAAACTCTAAAAATAAGGCATGCGGTTTGCATCAGATAGAGAATGGATATAAGAGTGTGTGTTATAACATTAAACACAGGGAATATATGTCTTAGTCAAAAATCTTTGTGTGGAACGAGTAAATGGCAGAAGAAGCAGAAGACATTATAGGGGAAGATGGCGCCGATGCTCCAGAGGATGGAGGATCTAAACGTAAGAAATTAATATTATTTATTGTTCTTCCTTTACTCTTACTTATAGGCGTCGGCGTCGGCGTAGCCGTTATGCTGGGACTATTCAGTTCGGAGCCACCTGCAAATGTCGACGACGAACAGGCGCAAGCTGAAGAAGTCGTCGCCCCGACCGTACAGACGACTTTTTTTGAGATACCGGATTTAATCGTCAACTTAAATACAAGTGGCAGAAAATCGGTTTTTTTGAAAATTAAAATTTCACTAGAAATTGCCGACCCGGCTGATATCGATACAGTCAATCAACTCTTGCCGCGTGTCGTTGATAATTTTCAAGTTTATCTCAGAGAATTGCGCGTTCAGGACCTACAAGGCTCGGCTGGCATGTATAGGCTACATGAGGAGCTTCTTCGCCGTGTAAATATCGCAGTTCGGCCTGCAAAGGTAAAAGACGTTTTATTTAAAGAAATGCTTGTGCAATAGGACGAAAAAAATGGCAACAGATGAAGATCTTTTAGCGGCGGAGTGGGAAAGCGTATCAGATAGCACTTCTGTTGAAACTAATTCGCCTCCCATTGAAACCTCCTCGGGCGCAGGTGAACCAGTTTTAAATCAAGATGAAATAGATAGTCTGCTAGGGTTAGAAGAAAACGAAGATGAGGATCTAGTAACTGGAATTCAGGCTATTGTAGAGTCGGCAATGGTGTCCTACGAGAGGTTGCCAATGCTTGAAATTGTCTTCGATCGGCTGCTCCGGATGATGTCGACAAGCTTAAGAAATTTAACGTCTGATAACGTAGAAGTTTCACTTGATAGTATTACCTCTATTAGATTTGGTGACTACGTGGAGACGATCCCCATGCCTGCTATGTTAAGTGTTTTTAAGGCAGAAGAATGGGATAACTTTGGGTTGATGGTGGTAGACTCCGGTCTCATTTATTCCATTGTAGATGTTCTGTTAGGTGGAAGAAGAGGTACGGCTGCAATGCGTATAGAAGGGCGCCCATATACAACTATCGAAAGAAACTTAGTTGAGCGTATGGTCACAGTAGTTCTCAGTGATATGTCGGCCGCTTTTGATCCAGTAAGTCCAGTTACTTTCCGTTTTGACCGACTTGAAACTAATCCGAGATTTGCTACCATAGCTCGACCTGCTAACGCGGCCGTTTTGGCGAGGCTCAGAATTGATATGGAGGACAGGGGGGGTAGGATAGAGTTATTGCTTCCTTATGCTACTCTGGAACCAGTCCGAGAACTTTTACTCCAGCAATTTATGGGGGAAAAGTTTGGACGAGACTCAATCTGGGAAACTCATCTTGCGAATGAATTATGGGAGACAGAGATAGAGCTAGATGCGGTTTTAGATCAACTAGTTATTTCCTTAAACGACGTGGTAAATTGGAAACCTGGCTCACAAATGATGCTTAATGCTGTGCCAACATCACCGATTGAACTAAGATGTGGTGAGATACCTCTTTTTGTTGGGTCTATGGGACAAAAAGGTGGCAATATGGCGGTGAAAGTCGATAAAAAATTAAGAAAAATGTAAATATTATGTGGGGAAGTAAATGGGATGGCTAAATCTTATTGATGGAATTTTAATAATTCTTCTCGTAGCAACCATCTTTTGTGCAGTCAGCCTTAGTAGGCGTTTGTCCTCATTGAGGTCAGATAAGAAAAATCTAGAAAAGCTTATGGGCGAGTTTCATCATATTAGCGAGAAAGCTGATAAAAGTCTTATTGGGATCCGAGCAACAGCAGAGGAAGTATCGCGGGAGCTAGCTGAGGCCAATGCAAAAAGCCGGTCAATGCGAGATGAGCTTGCGTTTCTTGTAGAGAGAGCCGACCGTTTGGCTGAAAATATCGCAACGAATTCAAACGACTTGTTAGTTGAAAAGGAGGCAGATGAGAAATCCCTAGATAATGAACCGCTTGATGACCCAGCCAGCACAGCCAGTGGTATTGATTTTAAAGAAAATGGACAATCACAGGTTGAAAGGGAGCTATTGAGCGCTCTAAGGCGAGTAAAATAAAATGATTTATGGAAAAAATGGCAAGTTCATAACCATAAAAACAAGTGAGTTGCCGCTTGAGCAGCGAACGGAAAAGAGGTTGACTAACGTGAGTAAAAAAAAGCGCGCTAGCTTGTCTCATAATGAAACCTTACAGAAATTAAGACACCACAATTGGTTAACAGCCTACAACATATTTTCTAAGTTCCGCTTATTGCCAGTCGTGGCGGTTTTATCTTTTGTTTTGGTAATTATTCGCGTACCGAATTTTTTTGACGAAAATCAAACCAACCGTGATATTTCCGTCATAGCAACTCCAGCCGAGGCGCAAGGAAATAATGAAGACACTGTCCCTGCTAATAAAGTTTCGACGGCAGATAAAAGTTTTACCAAAGGTAAGAAAGCGAAAGCACCTAAAAAAGAACAACCACTCGATCCAGTTTTGTTCACTCGATCCGAAATTGAGCTTTTGCAAGAGTTATCGCGACGGCGGAAGGAGCTAGACGCGAGAGAGCAGACAATCGTTCAAAGAGAGGGGTTGCTTATGGCCGCAGAAAATCGACTCGAAGCCAGAATTAATGAACTTGAGACAGTAAAGTCAGATATCGAGACTCTCATCACCAAATATGATGCCCAGGAAGAAGAAAAGTTTGGTGGGTTGGTGGCTATTTATGAAAAGATGAAACCAAAGGAATCTGCGCGCATATTTGACGAACTAGACATCGATATTCTGCTTGAAGTCTTCGAGCGGATGAAGGCGTCAAAGTCGGCGTCCATTCTTGCTAAAATGAGACCTGAGAGAGCCAAAGAAATTACATCAAGGATTGCAGATCGACGAGAGATGCCAAAGTTGAACTGATAGTAAAATTGATCTTAAAAAAAAAGGTTATGAAGTTGAAAATTGAGAGTTCTATTGCCGTCTAAAAATCACCCAAAGATTTGTAAAAGCAACTCTAGAGTATTGTTAGATTGATAATGAATGATGAAAAGTAATAACAGTTCGGTTCAGGTAGGTAATTCCCAGCTTTTTTTAAGCCTATTTCTCCTACTTCTAGCATTCTTTATATTCATAAATTCTATATCTACTTATAGAGAGAAAAAAACTACGCAAGTAGTAGAAAGCATTAGGGCAAATTTCCCGGCAGTTGTGTCCCCAGAACAACTTTTTCAACTCAGACCCCTAAAAAACTCGGCGGTCTCACGTACTGTTTTCAATGACTTAGATGAGCTATTCCAATATTTATTTCGTGATAAAAGGCTGAAGATTTCATATGATAGTAACACTGCTCAAATCGATATTCCCATTGAATTAATTTTTGAAAAGGGAAGAGCGGTTCAACTCAATAAACTAGAGGAACTTCTGGAACGATTGTCGGTTATAATTATCCGGGCGGAAAATGAATATCCTCTGGATACGGAAATAGTTTTTGGATATGAGGGCATTCTAAAGGAAAAGTTCGAAGATCAGCTTACTCAAGAACGTTGTTCGGTAATAACGTCAATTTTGTTGGAAAAAGCAGTGCCTAAAGGTTCGGTGGCCGTGGGTCTAGAAACAGGTAATCCTGACTTCTTGATATTTAAATTTAGATCCCCACTAAATGATGAGCTTCCAGGCAAAAGTAGGTAGCGTAATGGTTAAATTATATCGTGATTTAATTAATGAACAATCCGAAACTGATCAAATAACAGTTGGCAATATGGTTGCTGAAGATAGAAGGCCATTATGGTTACTTACTTTTATCGACCTAATTTCTCTGTTACTAGCGTTTTTCATAATGATGTTTTCAATGTCTACAATAATGATGAGTGCTTGGGATGTCTTTAAAGGCTCTTTGGATAATGAGAAAAGATTGGAAGCCTCCTCCATTGAGAATTATAAAAATAGTACACCATTAGATCATCGAAGTACTCGATATGGATTAAACCTTGGTTATTTGCGTTCCATTTTGGAGTCATCTCTAAAAAAGGAGAAGGTGTTTGAAGATGTAGTATTCTCCTATGATGCAAATAACCTCATTATTTCTCTCCCTACAATACTGACATTTAAAAAAGGCGAAGTAGATCTTTCCGACTCCGGAAGCAAAGCACTTTCCCTCATAGCTGAAACACTATCAAACTTTAGTAATGATATATCTCTGGTCGGCCACTCTGATCCCACCCCAATGGCCGCCGGGGCGAAATACAAAAACAACTGGACATTATCACTATCGCGAGCTTACTCGGTCGCACAGGCACTTAAATCTGCTGGTTATAGAAAAAACTTAAAAATTCTTAGTTTTGCAGATACAAAATTCAAAAGAAATTCATTAACGACGCCAATCAAACTCGAACACCAGCTGGCTCGTCGGGTTGACATCATGATACACAAAAATTGGCAAAAATGATTAGATTTGTAGCGACATTAGTGCCGGTAGGTTATTTCTTCGTACTTTTTTGTTT
The DNA here is from genome assembly GCA_002690995.1 of Rhodospirillaceae bacterium. Taxonomy (GTDB): domain Bacteria; phylum Pseudomonadota; class Alphaproteobacteria; order Thalassobaculales; family Thalassobaculaceae. The sequence goes on along the minus strand of NZGS01000030.1, from coordinate 25,701 downwards.
GCCGCTGGTCGCGGTTTCAACGCCCAGTGATGCCAAAGTTCAATTTAGCAATAAGAAGACGTTCGACAGAGTCACTTTTGAGTTTGAAAAACCTACTAAATTCAGTTCTCAAAAATTTGGTTCTCAAATTCTAATTGAATTCAATACTCCCTTCTCAAGTAAATTCGATAAAGGCAAAAGAGGTTTAGGAAAGTACATAAAAACGTTTCTAACACAGGATGAAGGTCGAGAAGCCGTAGTAACTATGCAGGGTAAGCTTGAATACAAAGTGTATCGGGTTGCTAACAAAATAATCCTCGATGTAGGACCTGAAGTCGAAAGCGCGTCCAATGGTCTTGAAGATCCGAAAGACCGGAAACCTTTTAACAAAAAGAAAACGAAATCGCCAGTTTCGGTTAGAGTTGGAAAACATAAAGACTATGAACGCCTTGTTTTTGAATGGCCTAAACAAGTAAATTATTCGATAACAAATAGTCCTGATAAGATAAGCATAAATTTCGATTCACAAGGTTCAGTTGATCTTCAGGCTGTGCGGCGGCAATTGCCGAGAAGTTTCTCTAGTTTCAATCTCAGTGAAGACAAAAATAATAACCTGGTAGTTATTATTGGTTATCCAAAACAATCAACAATTAAACATTCGAAGCTGGACAAGAAAATAGTCTTAGATTTTCTAAATTCGAAAGAGATTTCCCCGCAAGCGAGAGATACGTCTGAAGAAGAAAGTACAAGATTAGAAAACAAGAGCGATAAACAAACTGTAGCATTGGCGGAAAAACTAGGGTTGGAGAGTGGATCTAAAAAAGAAATTAAAGATTTACGGCCAAATGTTTCATTACCCAAGGCTGACATTCAGAAAACACTAAAACCAGCCAAAGGTCAGGACATCAATGGCAACAAAAGTGATAGCGTTTTGGAACCGGAGAAAAAACCAGAAACTCGGTCGCGTGAACCAAGTAAACTAGTAAAAGATTTGTCTATTAATCAGAATTTTTTAAGCGATCCAAAATGGAAGGTAAATTCTCCGACCAATACTACCGCAGCGTTGCCTTACTCGGCTCCAAAAAAAGGGCAAATATCAATTGAGTTCAGTAAGTCTAATAATGTCAGCTCAATGCGTTTTGGGTGGGCAGAGAACGTTCCAGCAGCTGTGTTCACTCGTGCTGGTTATTTATGGGCAGTATTTGACCAAGAAGTTTTGTTAGACGTTTCCAAATTGAAAAGTGAAATTTTACAGATAATTAGCCTTCCGCAGCAGATCGATAGTGATAAAGGGACTGTATTCAGAGCAAAATTAGTTGATGGGGTTTCGGCTTCGGTTTGGCGGGATGGCAACATTTGGGTCGTAGATTTGGTGCCTCAACAATCGAGGCCAGATGTTGCTCTCCAATTTGTCACTCAACAAACCAGTCCGCAAGGACCTAGAGTTTTTGTTCTGGCAGAAGGGATTGGCGAAGCTATAATAGTAACGGATCCAGAAGTTGGCGATAGGTTGTTTATAGTTCCTATTTTACCTCTAAGCAGAGGTGTAGAAGCAAACCAAACATTCGCCCAGTTCAATTTACTAAAGAGCATTCAAGGAATCGTAATTCAACCATTGATAGACGAGTTAGAAGTAAGGGTTATGCCAGATGGTGTTGCGGTCACTGCTAGTAGTTTTAAAGGTTTAGAGGTTTCGGATCCATCAAAAGTGGTAACGCAGGAAACATTATCTATTAGAAGTGCTGATGGGCTTCCTGGTGGATTAGAGCCGGGGCGAATATTCAATTTAGCTTCTTGGAGACAGGGTGCAAAACCGCATGAGTTTCTTGATTTCAAACAACGGATTCAGCACGAAATTTCGCAAGCCACAAGTATTGCCCGCAGTGGCCCCCGGTTAAGCTTGGCTCAGTTTTACTTCGCTAAAGGATTATCAGCAGAGACCATGGGATTGTTACGAACGATTTCATCCGTGGATGAGGAATTATCAAGGCGACCAGATGTGATAGCTCTTAGAGGTGCAAGTCAATTTATTCTTGGGCGTTTTGCTGAAGCAGAGAAAGAGTTGGATAACGGGCTGCTTAATGGTTTTTCCGAGGCAGAGTTATGGCGAGGAGCATCTAATGCTGCGCAAGGGAAATGGGCAGCGGCGATTGAGCACTTTGCGCGAGCTGGTGAAATACCAGGTGATTATCCAAGAAATTTCTCTACACAATTAGCTTTGTGGGCGGCGGAAGCTGCTATACGAGCGGAGGATTACCGGGGAGCAGGAGTTTTCCTTGATACTATCGCCGACGGTAAACCGACTGCTGGTGAACAGGCGCGTTTGAATTATCTTAGGGGGAGAGTGTTATACGCATCAAATGATATTACTACAGCACTAAATTACTGGCGCCGCTTAATAGAGGCCCCGGATCGATGGGCGCGTGTTCGAGCGCAGCGGTCGCTAATAGAGCACGATCTCCAGAGTAATGCCATAACGCGCACTGAGGCCATCGAAAAACTGGAGCAACTAAGATTTGCTTGGCGAGGAGATCAGTTGGAATTCAACTTGTTACGGCGTCTGGGAGAGCTTTATCTTGAGGAAAAGGATTTTGTATCAGGGCTTTCTGCTCTTAGACAGGCGGTTACCTTTTTCCCAAACAATGTTGAAACAGGTGTAGTGTCAAAACGAATGATTAATGAGTTTTCAAGTATATACACTGATGGTACTGCTGATAGTATGACGCCGCTTACAGCTCTTTCCATGTACGACCAGTTTAGAGAGCTCACTCCCGTTGGAAGGAGGGGTGATCGAATAATTCAGCGGTTGGCGGATAGACTTGTGGAAGTGGACCTTTTAGACAGAGCTTCTGTACTGCTAGATAGGCAAGTGAAATTTAGATTAAGGGGAAAGCAGAAAGCAATAGTTGGGAGTAAGCTGGCACTTATACGTTTACTGGATAGGCAACCAAGATTGGCCCTTGATGCCCTTAATGAAAGTGTTTCGCCTGGATTGGACAGTCGACTGGCACTTGAGAGGAAACGTTTAAGGTCGAGGAGCGTTTTTGCGCTTGGAGATAGCGAAAGCGCATTAAAATTGATCAAAAACGATGACTCTCGAAAAGCTGATCTATTAAGGGCAGATATTTATTGGCGCACTCAAGATTGGGAACGGTCGGCTTTGACTTATCAAAGACTGATAGGTGATACTGGCAAAGATGGCAGACGGCTGAGTGACTTATCAGCGACATTAGTTGTAAATTGGGTAGTCTCATTATCTATGAATGGTCAGAAGGACAAGCTTAATGAAGCGCGCCAAATTTATGCAGCCATGATGGACTCAACACGCTACAGAGAGGCCTTTCGTCTTATCACAAACAAAACGGCAGAAGACCCCCAAGATTTCAGAACGCTTACCGAACGTTTTCAAGAGATAGGGCGTTTTCAGGGTTTTTTGACGAGTTATAGAGAGAAACTTCGGGATCAGCCTTTAAGTAAAATTCAATAATCAAAGATATTGTCGAGTGATAATATCTCCTAACTAGCCCCGAAACTCTTAACTAACGAGCCTGCGATTAAGTACCATCCATCAACTAGGACGAAAAATATTAATTTAAATGGCAGGGAAACAATTATAGGAGGAACCATCATCATTCCCATCGACATGAGGATGGAAGCTACTACCATATCAATGATAACAAACGGTAAGTAAATTAAAAACCCTATCTCAAAGGCTCGTCTCAGTTCGCTAATCATAAATGCTGGGACTAATACCTGCAGAGGGGTTTCGTTGCTTAGACCGGCTTCGGCTCCTGATATATCCTGAAAAAGTTCTAAATCCTTTTGCCTAACCTGCCTCAACATAAAATCATGGAATGGCTTGGCAGTTTTTTCAAAGGCCTCTTTTTCATCTATGCGTTCCTCTATTAGCGGTGAAATACCTGACTTCCAAGCCTGTTCAAAAGTGGGGGCCATAATAAAACTACTAAGAAATAGGGCTAGGCTGATCAAAACAACATTGGGAGGCGATTGTTGCGTTCCTAGCGCAGTTCTAAGAAGTGAAAGCACAACAACTATTCTAGTGAATGAAGTTATCGTAACTAGTAATCCAGGCGCCAATGATAGCACAGCTATCAAGGCTACAAGTTGTATAATACGTGCTGTTGTTGATCCACCTGGTTCTCCAATATCCAAAGTTAGACTTTGTGATAGAGCTTCATCAGGCGCGAAGATGACTAAAATGAATGCTAAAAAAAGTGGCGATAGTATAATAAAATTTTTTTTTGCGCGGCACGAGACGTTTTTTTGAGACATCGTTCAGACACCTCTATCGATTATTTTTTTTCAGAGAGTTCATTTGAAGTTATTTTCTTTGAAATATTTTTGCTATCAGCCTTTTGTTTTTCATTCGCGTTAAGCGTCTCTATCAGCACGCCATTATCTGTTCCCAGTAAGATTAGGTGTGTAGCAGTGTCACGGCGTATCAACACAAGCTGGAATTTGGTGTTAATTCTCTTAGTTTCGATGATTTCGATACGCCCCCCTGCTATTGTATCACCCAACACGCGTCTCAAACCAAATCGCTGTGCACCCCAATATATCAAGCCTATCAGTGATAAGACAAATATCAAAGCAACAATAAACCGAATGTAAACGCTTAAATCCATAACATCAAAGAGCCTTTAATTAATTTACTTAGCAGCATTTTATTTCATTGGTATCATAAAAGTTTTCGAGTACTTGGAACTTGCCTGTAACGTTTTACAGCTTTGTTGACGAACTGTTTATCGCTCTTTATTGGATCTGAGTTGCGCGCTTCCAGTTTTTTGATGATTTGATCAAGAGTTTGGAGCATTGGCTGCAACCGCACAGCTATCTTACGCGCCGTGTTTGTGGGCAGGCGGGGTAATTGCCCGCAAATCTCATCAACCATTGATAGTAAATCCGAAGGAAGCTTAGAAGAGGAATCTTTTTCTATATCCAACTTGAATTGGAACAGGGCTTGCTCAGTTTTTTCGAGCCGATCATTTATAAATTCAAGCAATTTCTCACTCATTGAATGGTTCGGCTGCATCATTAACTGATTGATTTTTTGTTTCCTTATATACGTAGGATAGTATCTCAGAAACAGCCGCTAGTGCCTCTATTGGAATCTCGCAGTCAATCTCTACGGCTGAGAGAATTTCGACTAGGTCTGGATCCGTTCTCACTTTGACGTCGTTATCAAAAGCTAGACGAAGGATTTTTTCCGCTAATACTCCAAAACCTTTTGCAAGTACTTTTGGATTTCCTTTATCCCGGGCAGTGTCCTTAATGGCAAAAGCTGCTTGTCGATGGCTCATATGTCGAAATTTACAGTTCCAAACAAAAATTAGCCAGTTTTAATTTTATCTTTCCGCTCGAACGAAAATGAGCATTAAAAGGCTCTGTAAATGTTGGTACGAGTTTTGCATCATTATTCTGGATTATCGTTAGAACTAGGACTTATCATGGATCTAAACAAATTAGATATTTTTAGGCTGACTAATAGTAAAATGGGCTGGTTAAGTGAACGGCAAACTGTTTTGGCTCAGAATATCGCAAACGCAGATACCCCAGGGTATAAGGCAAAAGACCTTAAGGCGCCTGATTTTTCAGGTATGTTAAACACAACAAGAGATGTGCCCGTAGCGAATACAACAGAAGGTCATTTGACGGGCACTATTAGACGCGCTGATTTTAGAACAATTCAAGAAAAAAGCAGAGATATATATGAAATGAACCCAAACGAAAATGGGGTAATCATGGAAGAGCAATTAATAAAGGTTAATGACTCAAACATGAACTATAAGTTGGTCGCAAATATTTATAAGAAAAATTTATCTATGTTTAAAATCGCGCTTGGCGTTAATCGTTAGGTTTTATTAGAAGGGGGTTGAAGCATGGCTGTAGATTTAAACAATGCGCTAAAAATATCAGCGAGTGGTATGAAGGCACAGGGAACAAGGCTTAGGGTCATTTCGGAAAATATTGCCAACCAGGATTCTGTTGGTCGAAGTCAAGGTGCAGATCCATATCGCCGCAAGACTATTGTATTTAAAGACGTTTTGGACCGCAAGCTAGGGGTAGATATGGTCCAAGTTTCTAAAATTGGGCGGGATAGCTCGGATTTTATAGTCGCCTATGAGCCTTATCATCCTCTGGCAGATGATAAGGGATATGTAAGGAGGCCTAACGTCAATGGGCTGATTGAAATGATGGACATGAAGGAAGCGCAGAGATCTTATGAGGCGAACTTGAGCGTCCTTGAAGCCTCGAAAGCCATGATACAGCGTACAATAGAATTATTGCGGAGTTAATTCTCCAGATAGCCATGAGTTCCAACTTAAGTTATAATCGTACAAAAGACTAATGGGATAGACAATGGTAGATAAAATCACTGAGAGTATGCCTAGCATATCGAACTTGGGTGGTGCTGCGCAGAAAGTAGAGAAAGTAGGGGCCGGTCAAGACTTTTCTTCCTTCATGAAAGAGGCTACAGAAAATAGCATAGAAACGCTAAAATCTGGTGAAGCCATGGGTATAAAGGGTATAACAGGAAACGCAGATCTTAACGACGTTGTGTCTGCCATCAACAGCGCAGAATCAACCCTACAATTGGTAACAACAATTAGAGACAAAATGATCCAGGCATATCAAGAAGTAATGAGGATGCCAATTTAGACCTATAATATGCTTTCAGAAATGCACCCGATAAAAAAATAAAGAAAAGTCACTTCTGATGAACGAACTTGAAGCTATTGAGATTGGAAGGCAAGCAATAACCGTGGTGCTGACCATGGCTGTGCCAGTTATGGGCATTGCATTGCTAGTAGGTTTGATCATCGCCTTATTTCAAGCTCTAACGCAATTGCAGGAAATGACACTTGTTTTTGTTCCAAAAATTATAGTCGTATTCGCGGCATTAGCGTTTTTGCTACCGTTTATGTTGACCACAATATCAGAATTTATGATTGGTTTGGGTGATAAAATCATCGGCCTTGGCTAACTTCATAAAGGTTCTTTGATAACAAGTATCATCCTAACTTTAAGGGGTTGATTGTCGATTATGGCCTTGGAACAGTTTCTTCCTCTCCAAGTTCTTTCTTTATTAATAGTATTTACTCGTGTCGCTGCAGCGGTAATGATCTTGCCTGGTATCGGAGAAGCATTCGTACCAATGCGTGTTAGGCTTCTCTTCGCTTTGTTGCTCACCATTGTTGTCTCTCCCCTTATTTCTTCGAGTTTACCACTTGAACCAAAGACCCTTGCTGCGCTTTTTAAACTTTTATTTTTTGAAATTGTGGTGGGGATTTATTTAGGCATGGTGGCGAGAATAATATTGCTTACACTTGATACTGTGGGACGGATAATCGGTTTAACTATTGGAATGGCTAACGCGGAGGTTTTTAACCCTAGCATATCAAGTCAAGCTTCATTGCCTGGATTATTATTAACTACAATGGGAGTAATGATACTCTTCGCTACGAACATGCATCATTTGTTTATTTTGGCAATTGTTGATAGCTACAAAGTTTTCCCTGCGGGTTCAATTTTTGAGTGGGGCGATAGTGCCCTTGTTATAGCACGTTTAATAGCAGATAGTTTCCGTTTGGCCTTACAAATGACGGCTCCATTTATCGTAATAAGCCTTATATTTTTTATGGGACTAGGGATGTTGGCTCGATTAATGCCCCAGCTCCAAATTTTTTTCGTGGGTTTGCCAGTTCAACTGGCGGGTGGCTTATTAATTTTTTCCATGATAATCAGTGGTTTGTTCTCAATATTCATTGAATATTATGCTAATAATTTAAATCAGTATCTAACATCTAACTAAATCTAGGCAGATATTTTGTCCCAAGAACAAGATCAATCACAGAAAACCGAGGAGGCTACACCTAGGAAGCTCCAAGACGCTCGCGATAAAGGCAAAGTTATAACTTCGCAAGAAGTATCACATTTAGCAATTATGATTGGCGGCGCCTTAATCGCAGGCGTTTTAGGTCCATATATGGCCAAGCATCTTTTTTTGGCCGCGGGTGGGGTTTTCGACAAATTTCACGCTATTAATATTGACCCAGCAAACATCGGGAATCTTTTCTCTGATATGCTATTGCAACTAATAATTGGTCTTGGACCACTAATATTTGTTCTTCTTTCGTTGGCTATATTTTTTAAGTTAATTGTTAGTGGCTTTGTTTTTAGCGGGCAAAGCTTAACCCCTTCAATAGAGAGAATCTCTCCGATAAAAGGTTTTTTTAGGCTTTTTAGCCTGAAGTCTTTGACGGAATTTTCTAAAGGCTTGTTAAAGCTAGCATTAGTGGCGGCCATTGTCGGGGCTGTAGCAATACCAGAGTTAAGCCGTGTTGAACTCCTCATGCAAATGGATATTGCAGCCACCATAAATGAGGCGAGATTCATTATTTTAGAAATGTTTGTTGTTGCGGTTTTCGTTGTTGGGTTTATTGCTGGTCTCGATTATTTGTATCAACGCTACGAGTTTTTAAAACAAATGAGAATGACGAAGCAAGAAGTAAAAGATGAGCTAAAACAAACAGATGGTGATCCTCTTATTAGAGGTCGATTGCGGCAGATAAGAGCTGAAAGAGCCCGCGAACGGATGATGGCATCGGTGCCTACCGCTGATGTAGTTGTTACAAACCCTACGCATTATGCAATAGCATTAAAGTACGATTCGGAAATAATGGCGGCGCCTAAGGTAGTTGCAAAAGGTGTTGATGAAGTTGCTTTTAGAATAAGAGATGTAGCTAATGACAATGATGTTCCGATAGTTGAGAACGCCCCGTTGGCACGAGCACTTTTTGCAGCAGCCGAGATTGATGATGAGGTTCCGCAAGAGCATTATAAAGCCGTTGCTGAAATAATAAGTTATGTATACCAACTGAAAAATCGAAAATTCGGTTAAGACCAAAAAATTTCTAGTATACGTGTCGTAAAGTCCTACATGATCTTGTTGCCTATGGATTATTTGGCACCCTTTTTAATATCAAATCCTAGATGTAGGCATGAACAAAACATGAATACGGCCTTTTTTTGTTGGAACAAATAGTGTACAAATGATAAAAGAATGTTCCTCGCTGATCTGTTCAGCGTTTTAAGCTGATCAACTATAAAAAATGTTAAGAAAGTAATTTGACTAAGAGATTGTTTGCAAGAGGTCGATAACAGTTTTAAGAATGGAGAAACAATATGGCTGTAACACCATTAAGAGTAATAGAACAGGACACAATGGATAAATCGAAAGCATTAGAAGCAGCTCTTGGCCAAATTGAGAAAGCATTTGGAAAGGGATCGGTGATGAAATTGGGTCAGACCCAGGAGTCTGTAGATATTGAGGCTATTTCAACCGGTTCTTTAGGGTTAGATATTGCATTAGGCATCGGTGGTCTGCCCAGGGGGCGAATAATTGAAATTTATGGGCCTGAGAGCTCAGGTAAGACAACCTTGGCATTGCATGTAGCTGCGGAGGCGCAGAAAAAAGGGGGAGTCTGCGCATTTGTTGATGCAGAGCACGCTCTAGACCCTGCCTATGCAAAAAAACTTGGAGTTGATATTGATGAATTGGTTATCTCTCAACCTGATGCAGGTGAACAGGCCCTTGAAATAGCGGATACGCTTGTACGTTCGGGTGCAATAGATGTTCTGGTTGTTGACTCGGTTGCGGCCCTCGTCCCGCGCGCTGAGTTGGAAGGTGAGATGGGTGATACACACGTCGGTCTTCAAGCTCGGTTGATGAGCCAAGCCTTGAGAAAGTTAACTTCATCAATCTCGAAGTCTAACTGCCTTGTTATTTTCATTAATCAGATACGACTAAAAATAGGTGTAATGTTTGGTAACCCAGAAACTACATCAGGTGGTAATGCACTTAAATTTTACGCTTCCGTCCGTCTCGATATAAGAAGGATAGGGGCGATAAAAGATAGAGATGATATAGTAGGCAACCAAACAAGAGTAAAAGTAGTAAAAAATAAGGTGGCTCCTCCATTCAGGGTAGTGGAGTTTGATATAATGTACGGGGAGGGGATTTCTAAAACTGGTGAGCTTTTAGACCTTGGAGTGAACGCTAACATCGTCGAGAAAGCGGGTGCATGGTTTAGTTATAATGGCGAACGAATTGGTCAAGGGCGCGAAAATGCAAAGAAATTTCTTAGGGAAAATTCTGGAGTTGCAGCGACTATCGAAAATGCAGTTAGAGAGAATGCTGGTTTAGTAGCAGAGGCAATGCTAGTAGGCCCTGACTCTGAAGAAGAGGCAGACGAATAATTACAGCCCTCGATAAATTCTTAGGCAATAGGCGATGCTCTTTGGGCGGCGGTTAATTTAGTCACTATCCTGATTCATTAGTTTAGCCTTCACTGGACACAGCGGACTCGGTCTATTAAACAATAACACTTAACGTTTTTGCGTTGTAACGATATGTTAGGTGGTGTTGTTAGGGCCGACAAAATATGCAAACGACGAATCAGATAAGAAACGTATTTTTAAAGTTTTTTGAGACGCGAGGGCACCAAGTAGTTGCTTCGAGTCCACTTGTGCCTAGGAACGACCCGACTTTGCTGTTTACTAATGCTGGTATGGTCCAATTTAAAAACGTTTTTACCGGAATGGAGAGCCGTGACTATTCACGGGCTGTAACCTCCCAGAAGTGTGTAAGGGCGGGAGGCAAGCACAATGATCTGGAAAATGTTGGATATACAGCTAGACACCACACTTTTTTTGAGATGTTAGGTAACTTTTCTTTTGGTGATTATTTCAAAGAAAATGCAATCGAACACGCTTGGGAGTTGGTTACCAAAGATTTGAGCTTGCCGAAAGAAAAACTGCTGGTAACGGTATACTCGGAGGATGAGGATGCAGCATCTTTATGGAAAAAAATCGGCGGCTTAAATGACGAGAAAATAATAAGAATTCCGACGTCTGATAATTTCTGGGCCATGGGTGATACAGGTCCTTGTGGGCCATGTTCAGAAATATTTTTCGATCACGGCGAAAATGTTGAGGGTGGGCCGCCTGGGAGTTCTAACGAGGATGGCGATAGATTTATTGAGATCTGGAACTTGGTCTTTATGCAATATGAGCAGATAACCAAGGATGAACGGGTCAATCTTCCGAGGCCTTCCATTGATACTGGTATGGGGCTGGAACGTATTGCTGCAATTCTTCAAGGTAGTCACGATAACTACGAGATTGATCTCATGAGATCTCTGATAGAGGCATCAGCACATGTGTCCAACACTGATCCGGATGGTTCAGCTAAAGTTTCTCACCGAGTTATTGCAGATCATCTGCGAGCGTCATCCTTTTTGGTCGCTGACGGGGTTCTTCCATCGAATGAGGGTCGCGGTTATGTCGTAAGACGTATCATGCGCAGGGCCATGAGACACGCGCATCTTTTGGGCTGTGTGGAGCCGTTAATGTGGCGCTTAGTTCCTGCCTTGACTAAACAGATGGGTGAAGCATTTCCCGAGCTAATAAGGGCGGAAAGTTTAATCGTCGAAACGCTGAAGTTGGAAGAAACGCGATTTAAAGAAACACTTGCTCGAGGATTGCGGCAATTGGAAGATGCTACTAACAAGTTGTCAGATACTGAAAACTTGCCAGGCGAAATAGCTTTTAAGCTTTACGATACATTCGGTTTTCCTTTGGATCTAACCCAAGATATTTTACGCGGACAAGGTAGGAAGGTTGATTTATTAGGGTTTGATCAGGCGATGGCAGAGCAGAAAGCTGCAGCCAGGGCCGCATGGTCGGGATCGGGCGAACTTGCCACCGAATCACTTTGGCTGGATATAAGAGATCAGATATCGACAACCGAATTTTTAGGTTATTCCACTGAGTTTGCGGAAGGCGAGATTGTAGGATTGATAATCAATGGAGAAAGTGTCAAGACGACTGATGGCTTTCCTGCAGATCAAGAAGTGACGATAATTTGTAATCAGACACCATTCTATGCCGAGTCCGGTGGGCAAGTAGGCGATACGGGATATCTAAAAATTGGTGCTGAAGCTTCGTTTAGAGTCAAAGATGTTCAGAGAAGGGTGGAGGACCTTTTCACCCATATTGGTGTTATTGAGAATGGATCCTTCTCACTAGGGGATGCCGTTGAAATGAAGGTAGACGCCGAATATAGATCCTGCTTGCGGGCCAATCATTCAGCAACACATCTTTTGCATGAATCACTAAGAAGGCACTTAGGCGACCATGTTACGCAAAAGGGCTCACTCGTTGATACGCAAAAGTTGCGATTTGATTTTAGCCACTCGCGTCCAGTAGAAACTGAAACGTTAAGAATCGTTGAACATGAAGTTAATGAACAAATAAGGGGAAATACTGAGGTGGTCACCCAATTGATGCAGCCGGAAGATGCTATTAAAGCAGGTGCAATGGCGCTTTTTGGTGAGAAATATGGAGAAGAAGTTCGGGTTGTGTCTATGGGTAAATATGAAGCGGATGCACTCAAAGCACGTTATTCGACAGAACTCTGTGGCGGCACGCACGTATCTAGAACGGGTGATATTGGAACATTCCGCCTTATCTCGGAAGGTGCAGTTGCTTCGGGTGTTAGGCGTATTGAGGCAACAACTGCAAAGAGAGCGATTGAGTATTTTAACTCTAAGGAAGAAATATTGAATTTAACCGCTCGTTTTCTAAAATCTACTCATGAACAATTACCGGATAGAGTTTCAAGCATGCTAGAGGATAAGAAAAAATTAGAGAACGAAATATCGGAATTACGGCGAAAATTAGTTAATGCAAAATTCGATGATTTGGAAAATAGTGAAAGCATCAAGATAGGCAATGTTAGTTTTCTCGGAAAAGTTATTCAGGGTGTGCCTCCACGGGAACTAAAAAATATTGTCGATGGATTTAAAAAAGAGGTTGGCTCTGGGATAGTTTCTGTCGCGGGAAGCTTTGAAAATAAGGCATCATTAGTTGTTGGAGTTACAGAAGACCTTTGTGGAAAATATGATGCTGTTGCACTCGTAAAACATGGAGTGTCTGCATTGGATGGAAAAGGTGGGGGTGGCAGACCTGATATGGCTCAAGCTGGGGGATCAAACGTTGAGAATTTATCAGGAGCAATCGATAGAATTAAAGATTTTGTAGCACAGAGGACAAAATAATTCAGATGTTACTATGCGAAGGTTTTTTGGAATGTTTTCAAATTTAATAAAGAGGTATAAATGAACGATCAAGTTAGATTTAGCGGAACCGATAATTACATTGCTACTGAGGATCTCATGGTTGCGGTAAACGCAGCAGTAACCCTCGAACGACCTTTATTGATAAAAGGTGAACCAGGCACTGGAAAAACAGTTTTAGCTCATGAAGTTGCAAAAGCTCTGAATAAGCCGATTATAGAATGGCATATTAAATCGACAACTAAAGCGCAGCAGGGGTTATACGAATATGATGCGGTGTCTCGCCTCAGGGATAGTCAGTTAGGTGAACAACGGGTTCACGATATAGCTAATTACATCCAGCGTGGAAAATTATGGGAAGCGTTCGCGGCTGATGAACAGGTAGTGCTTCTCATTGATGAAATTGATAAAGCCGATATAGAATTTCCAAATGATCTCCTGCTGGAACTGGATAGGATGGAGTTTTTTGTCTACGAAACACAAGAACGAGTTCAGGCAAAGAAGAGACCTATCGTCATCATAACGTCAAACAATGAAAAAGAACTGCCGGATGCATTCCTACGTAGATGTTTCTTTCATTATATTCGTTTTCCAGACTCCGAAACTATGGAACAAATAGTAGAAGTGCATCACCCAAAGCTAAAGAAAAATATGCTTAGGGAAGCCCTTAACGCCTTTTTTGAAATTAGGGACGTTCCAGGACTGAAAAAGAAGCCGTCAACATCAGAATTGCTTGACTGGATCAAATTGTTAGTTGTTGAGGACATACCACCAGAAGCTTTAAAACTTAAGGATAAAAAAGATATTATTCCTCCGCTATACGGAGCTCTTCTTAAAAATGAGCAAGATGTTCACCTTTTTGAGCGTTTAGCGTTTTTAGCAAAACGAGAAGCAAATAGATGATTTGTACTTTTAATTAAAAGTAAATATTGGGGTCCCCGAGGTATGTTTTCAAATTTTTTCTTCTCGCTTAAAAAAGCGGAAATCCCAGTATCTCTCAAGGAATATCTTACATTCCTAGATGCTGTAAAACACGGTGTAGCCGAATATTCTTTGAATGATTTTTATTACCTATCGCGTTCATCACTTGTTAAAGATGAGAGGCATATTGATAGGTTTGATCAAGTTTTTGGGCATTGCTTTAAGGGATTAGAGCTTTTAGATGAAGTGTTTGGGAATGAGATTCCCGAGGAATGGTTGCAATCTCTTGCACAACTGCATTTGACCCCTGAAGAAAAAAAAGAAATCGAAGCTCTGGGGGGCTGGGAAACGCTAATGGAGACCCTTAAACAAAGGCTAGAAGAACAAAAAAAGCGCCATCAAGGAGGCAATAAATGGATTGGTACAGCTGGCCGTTCACCTTTTGGAGCGGATGGTTATAACCCAGAAGGTGTTAGAATCGGGCAAGAAACAGGACGGCAGGGTCGAGCAGTTAAAGTTTGGGATAAACGAGAATATAAAAACCTCGATGACACTGTTGAAATTGGAATAAGAAACATAAAGGTCGCTTTAAGGAAATTGAGGAAATTTGCGAGGGAAGGAGCACCAGAGGAACTGGATTTAACTGATACAATCAGATCAACGGCAAGGAATGGGGGATTTTTAGATCTTAAACTGGTTCCCGAGAGACATAATGCCGTTAATGTTCTACTCTTTTTTGACGTAGGTGGCTCAATGGATCCATATATCAAGGTGACTGAAGAGTTATTTTCTGCTGCAAGAAGTGAGTTTAAGCATCTTGGGTACTTTTACTTTCATAATTGTCCATATGAAGCGATGTGGAAAGATAACCGGCGGCGGCATGTTGAAAAAATTCCTACCTGGGAGGTCTTACATACTTATGGTTCTAATTATAAATGCATTTTTGTTGGTGATGCATCGATGAGCCCATATGAAATAACAGTTGCTGGCGGCAGTGTTGAGCATATGAACCCAGAACCTGGGTTGGTTTGGATCCAGAGAATTAAAAGCCATTTTGATAGATGTGTTTGGCTTAATCCCACGCAAGAGAAATATTGGAAATACACAAGGTCTGTAGAAATGGTGCAGGAACTACTAGACGACAACATGTTCTCCCTAACTGTTGGAGGCTTGGACAAGGCCATACAGGAACTACGCTCTTGAGCAGCAATGCGCTCGATCCAAGAGAATATGCTTTTCGTCCAACTATCGCTGCAAGTTACTTACAAGGTGTTGTAGCAGCGGATCAATTTTCGGATGGCGTGGTATGCGTGGTTACAGATAGCGTTCTGCAATTGAAGAACGACCCTACCGATGAAGCAGAACTAGCGTCAGAAATGCTCTTTGGCGAAAAATTTATTGTTTATGAAAGTCAAGGGTCATGGGCATGGGGCCAGTCGCAAACGGACGGTTACGTTGGATTTGTAAAAATTAATGGCTTATCTGACCAGCCTTCTTCCCCAACTCATGAGGTTAAGGAACTAAAGACATTTGTTTACCAGAGACCTGATATAAAATCGCCAGTAGTCAAGGGCTTAGCTATGGGTTCTAAAGTTTCCTTAAACGAAAGAGATGAAAATTTTATTAGCTTAAAAGAGGGAGGCTGGATAGTTGAGAAACATGTTGTTGATTTTAATCTAAAAGAAGCAAGTTTTATTGCTGTTGCGAGAAAGTATATTGGTACCCCATACCTTTGGGGTGGCCGCTCAAGTAACGGTTTAGATTGTTCCGCTCTAGTGCAACTTAGTTTGTCTAGGGTCGGTATATTGGCGCCGCGAGATACTGATCAACAAGAAGAAACTGTAGGATGCTTCTTCGGTAAAAACGCTGAAGATATTGAGAAAGGTGATCTTTTATATACGGAGGGGCATGTTGCAATTGCTTCAGGGAAAGACCTTATCCTGCACGCAAATGTGCATCATATGCGAGTAGTGGAAGAACCATTGCAGGCTTTTTTATCTCGTCTTAAAGAGACTAATCATCAGCTACGATCTATCAAGCGGCTAAAGTTTCCATTCACGCCCAACTAAACCGATACAAAATATTCTCTATTCTCATTGACGAGACAGTAAAATCCGTCCTGCGGTTCATCCAAGGAGAGTGTTTCGGCTTCTGAAAGATTGCCCCAACACCCTCTAATAATTTTATTAAGGGACCCATGGGCAACGATAACGACATCCTGTTGATTAGCAATTTCACCCAGTAAGTGTGTGACGCGTTTTTTAGCTTCTTGAAAACTCTCGCCATTAGGTGGGGAAGTATTCCATTTATCGGTCTTTCGCTTTTCCCAACTTGTTTTATATTGGGTCAATATCTCTTGCATGTTTAATCCGTCCCAATCACCGAAGGTAATCTCTTTTAGAGAGGATTTATACTCTATTCTCTCTACATCGAAGTCTATGATGTCTGAAATGATAGCTGCCGTTTGTTTGGCTCTCCCTATTGGACTTGAGTAAAAAAAACTTGGCGTTTTATTTTTCAAAACGTCCTTAAGTGCAAAACCTAGAGCCTGGGCTTGTTTTACCCCCTTCATAGTAAGAGGGGTATCAATATGTCCTTGTAGGCGGGAGGCACGGTTCCACACCGTTTCACCATGTCTTATTAGATATATTGGCCCCAACTTTTTCAACCTAACGATACCTCTATTCTCTCTACTTTGCCATTTTGTAGTCTGTGAAAAGCATCCTGAGGTCTATCCAAATTAAATATTTCTTCGGGCGACAGATTGAGATACATGCCACGGATTATTTTGCTGACAACACCATGGGTAACTAATACGTGAATTCCCTCTAAGTTAATTATTTTTTCCATAAAAGGTTGAACTCTTTCTGACACCATCTGGCTACTCTCCCCATTAGGATGAAAGAAATTCCAAGGATCTTTTTCACGTCGTGCCATATCTTCAGGAAAATCTTCAAACAGCGCTTTCCAACTTTTGTAACCATCGCGATCGCCAAGCGTTATCTCGACTAACCTTTCATCAAATACCACGTCGTCATAATTAAAGTTAATCTGATCGCAAATTATGGATGTCGTCTGCTTCGTCCTACCAAGAGGACTAGACCAAAAGCAGTATTTCTTAGTTTCTATTATTTCTTTTAGCTTTTTGCCGATTGCTTCGACTTGTTGGGTTCCCAACAAAGTTAGCGGAGAATCTGCTTGACCTTGAAGGCGACCAGCCCTATTCCAAGTCGTCTGACCATGACGAATTAAAAAAATAGTATTCTTCATTCTTCTTTCAGGCGATCCGCTCAAAACGTGTTAAAGATATGCAAGTTAATAATGGCTTAGGGATAGGAGTAAGTGCAAAGGTTTTATTTGATATTAGCAATATAATTTCAGTTTTCTCTTTTGATAGCTTAAACAAATAGGTGTAATGATGAGATCAAAATTTGACTTCTCAAGCTTGTCGAGTAGGGTCAATCAACTACCAGAGACTAATATAGTTGAGGTTGCGAAGTATGGGTGGGGCCGGCAAGGTCTAATCCCTCTTTGGTTCGGTGAAGGTGATGTCCCAACCCCAAGCTTTATCTCGGATGCATGCCATGACGCCATGATTCAAGGTGATACTTTTTATACTGATCAAAATGGTATTACGGAACTCCGGGAGGAACTTTTAAAGTATAACAAGCGAACGTTTAATGTTGACCTAAATCAAGAGAGAATCACGGTTACAAATTCTGGAATGATGGCTATCTCGATAGTGATGCAAGCGCTTTTAAATCCTGGCGATGAAGTTGTTGTGATTGGCCCAGTTTGGCCGAATATCTATTCAGCGATTTCAATCAATAGAGGAATAGCAACTCATGCCTCTATATCTTTAGAGGATAACGCTTGGAATCTGAATTTGAGAGATGTTTTTGCTGCGGTTAGTCCAAAAACTAAAGCAATATTCTTAAACTCTCCTGGCAATCCTACGGGGTGGATAATGCCAGAGGAGGATCAAAAAGAATTGCTGCAATTTTGTCGTGAGAGAAATATTTGGATTGTCTCTGACGAAGTATACCACTCTCTAGTATTTGATAGGTCAGTTGCCAATTCTATATTAAGCGTCGCTGCAGAACAGGATAAGGTTATTTCAGTAAATAGTTTCTCTAAATCATGGTTAATGACTGGCTGGCGATTGGGATGGATTACTCATCCTATTGGAATGGCTGAAACATTTGCGAAACTTATACAAATCTCCACATCAGGAGTACCAACCTTTATACAAAAGGCAGGAATAACCGCGCTTGCAAAGGGCGATGAAGTCGTTTCGGATTTAAGGAAAAGGTGCAAAGTTGGTAGAGACATCGTCTTCGACTATTTGGAGCAATGGCCACGTGTGCAGTGTATGCGTCCAAACGGCGCATTTTATGCTTTTTTCTCAGTGGATGGAATGGAAGATTCGCTTGAGTTTTGTAAAAAATTAATAGACCGATGTAATGTCGGCTTGGCGCCTGGAAGTGCCTTCGGTCCTGGTGGCGAAGGTTTTTTGCGTTTATGTTTTGCTTCTACGCCTGATAAACTAAATGAGGCAATGAAGGCATTGGGAAAAGAAATCGGTAGACGTTAAGAGAAAATCAACTATAAGCGAGAGTAGTACCTTTTAGCAGCACTACAAGAAAACCAATTAGGCGGGGGAAAGATGGCATTGACACCGACTGGGGTAAATAACCCAGGTATAACGAGATCCGAGCTTATAAAAAGTATTCGGCAACCTCAGTCACACGATACTTCGCGGGCGACTGCGCGACGTGACGTAAATCCTAATCAAATGCAAACTGATAAAAATGGGACTCCAGCACAGAGATTTCGTATAAGAACCGCTTCAACAGACATAGAAATAGAGGCTCAGATCTCAAGGCTATCATCTTTAATAGCTAACGATAATATTGACATAAACGCGCCGGCTGGATCGTATATCAACCTTCTTTTATAATTTCTAGAAAATAAAAAATAGATGTTTAACTTAAACGAGTTGTGTATTCTAAATCTCGTTAGGTTTCCGTAAAACTTGGCGAAGTAGCTTGTTGGTTTAATCTAGTAATATGTAATCGCGAGGTTATGTGACGATTTATTTCGGAGTTCATAAATTAAAAGGTTGTGATGTTTAAAAAGATCCTTATAGCCAATCGTGGTGAAATTGCGTGCCGAGTAATTCGTACAGCGAAAAGAATGGGTATTGCAACAGTCGCAGTATATTCTGACGCAGACGCAGACGCGTTGCATGTGAGACTGGCGGATGAAGCGATCGCAATTGGGGGCTCGGCTTCTTCTGAGAGTTACCTGGTAATAGAGAAAATATTGGATGCCATTAAACAAACCGGTGCCCAAGCTGTTCATCCAGGCTACGGGTTCCTTTCCGAAAACGCCACGTTTGCTGAAAAACTCGCGGAAGAAGGCATCATATTCATCGGCCCGGGTGTAAAGGCAATAGCAGCCATGGGTGACAAAATAGAGTCTAAGAAGATAGCGGCTGGCGCTGGCGTCAACACCGTTCCCGGATATGTAGGTGTGCTTGCTGATGACAAGGAGGCAGTCAAAGTCGCTGCCGAAATTGGATTTCCAGTCATGATAAAGGCTTCGGCTGGCGGCGGTGGAAAAGGCATGCGGGTCGCTTTTAACGAAAAAGAAGTTAAGGAAGGGTTTCGCGCTGCAGTTAGCGAGGCGGCTTCAAGTTTCGGCGACGATCGCGTCTTTATAGAAAAGTTCATTGAAGACCCAAGACATATAGAAATACAGATTATAGCAGACTCAGCAGGAAACACTGTCTATTTAGGTGAAAGGGAGTGCTCCATACAGCGCCGGCATCAAAAAGTAATCGAAGAAGCACCAAGCCCCTTTCTTGACTCAAAAACGCGAGAGGCCATGGGGGAACAGGCTGTTCTACTCGCGAAGTCGGTAGATTATAAATCGGCTGGAACTGTTGAATTCATCGTTGATAAAAACAAGAATTTTTACTTCTTAGAGATGAACACAAGACTGCAAGTTGAGCATCCAGTAACAGAATGTATTACAGGATTAGATTTGGTTGAGTTAATGATCCAAGTTGCAGTAGGAGACAATCTTCCAATCAAACAAAAAGACGTGCAGCTCAACGGATGGGCCTTAGAAACAAGAGTTTATGCAGAGGACCCTTATAGAAACTTTTTACCGTCCACGGGAAGATTGACGCAGTACAAGTCACCAGAGGGCTTGGATGGTGTACGCATAGATACGGGTGTTTTCGAGGGGTCAGAAATTTCCATGTTCTATGATCCCATGATATCGAAGCTCATCACTTATGGCAAAAATCGCGAAGATGCTATTGAGAAAATGGCATTGGCTTTGGACCAATACAGAATTCGTGGCGTTAATCATAATATTGAGTTTCTATCAGCCTTGATGAGCCACGATCGTTTTAAATCTGGAGAACTAACAACGGCCTTTATAGATGAGGAATTTCCAAAAGGTTTTAATGGAATACAAATAACACAAAACGACAAAGAAACCCTTTACGCGGTTGCAATTGGGTTTGAGATAAAAAGACGGGCGAGAAATGCAAACATAACAGGCCGAGCAAACCTCCCGCGCCGAGCCGGCAGTGAGCAAGACCGATACACCCGACTTGTTATCATAGACGGAAATCATAAAACGGACGCAAAAGCTCAATTGAAAAATGGCAGTTGTATAGTTGATATGAATAAAAATAAATATGATCTAAATGGTAATTTTGAGCCAGGAACAGATATATTCGAAGGGCAAATTAATAAAAAAAGTATAGTCCTACAAGTAGACTATGACGGC
This sequence comes from Rhodospirillaceae bacterium, assembly GCA_002690995.1. Classification (GTDB taxonomy): domain Bacteria; phylum Pseudomonadota; class Alphaproteobacteria; order Thalassobaculales; family Thalassobaculaceae. The sequence continues at coordinate 4,834 of NZGS01000030.1, read as the reverse complement.
TCAAAATATTCGCTTAGGAAAGGTGGTTGGCAGGCCACAATTAAAATAATTGATAAAAAAATCGATAGATTAATGGACTTAATGCCAAACAAAGTCCGTCCTGATATGTCTAACTTTCTGCTCTCACCAATGCCTGGATTATTAGTTTCGGTAGCAGTCAAGGAAGGCGATAAAATAGAGGCAGGTCAGGAATTAGCCATTGTAGAGGCAATGAAAATGGAGAACGTCATGAAAGCAGAATCTGACGCTATTGTTGCTAAGATTCATGCAACACCGGGCACCACTTTAGGAGTTGATCAGCCAATCATTGAATTCGAGTAAAAGCTTTAACGGTAGGCAAAACTGTGCGCCATATGCGTAGAACACTAAAAAAGGTTTGAACTTCCTAAGGTATGGCGAATTTTACTTGCGTTAAACTCTCGTATCCACTAATACGATTTAGCTTTAGTATTCACGTCTGCGAGGTATATTGAAATGGCTGTGCCAAAAAGAAAAACAACTCCATCCAAGAGGAATATGCGACGCGCACATGATGCAATAAAATCAGACGCTTATGTAGAGAATCCAGATACTGGAGAACTACACAGACCACACCACATCGACTTGAAGACGGGCATGTATCGCGGGCGCCAAGTTCTAAAAGTCAAAGAGAGATATTAATAGAATATACTCTTGTCACGCCTGTTATTGAATTTTGAAGCAAGCAAAAGGTTTGCAGGTTCTTTCCTCAAACGCCAAGAATAAATTGGACGTTCCCTCGCCATAAAAAATGCGGATTGATAGTTGTCAAAAAGGTTTATAATCTCGGCAGCGTAGCTCATGTCAAAGGAGAACCTCTTTATATGTCGGCACGAAGAAGGGAAGACCTTAGATTTTTAACGGGCGGTGGTAGTTTCGTAGCTAATTCTAATTTGGATCAACAGGCTTACGCTAAGGTCGTAAGATCACCGCATGGTCATGCTTATATTAAAAGCATAAATATTGAGGAAGCAATTAAACTAGACGGCGTTGTTGCGGTTTTCACTGGAGCAGATTTAGAGACTGACTTAATTGGTCCATTACCATGTACAACTCAGTTCCCTGCTATTCTTCCCATTGTTTCGACGAAACGTTTGGCTCTCGCAGTTGGCCGTGTAAGGCACGTAGGTGACCCAGTGGTGTTTGTTGTGGCGGAATCAAATGAGATCGCTTGCGCTGCAGTAGAATTAATTCAAATAGAGTATGACCCCATTCCCGCAGTGGTAGAGGTTATAGATGCGCTAAGACCAGGCTCACAAAGTATATGGGAGACTGCCCCCGATAATATTGCATATAGATTTGCTAAAGGTGAAAAAGACGAGGTTAAGAAAGCGATAACTAACGCCCATTATGTTGCGGAATTAGAGATAAAAAATAATCGAGTTATGGCTGCTCCGCTGGAACCGCGTGCTGGGTTAAGTTTCTATGATGCTAAAACTGATACCATGCATTTGTCTTGCACAGCTCAAGGTGTGCATGCCATTCGCGATCAGTTGGCCTACGATGTATTTAAAGTTCCACCAGAGAAGATAAAGGTTTCGGCTCCTGATGTTGGTGGTGGATTTGGACTGAAGAACTTCCTCTTTCCCGAGTGGGTACTCCTTTTGTGGGCGTCAAAAAAACTCGGACGACCGATAAAATGGGTTGCCGAGAGGTCAGAAGACAACTCGTCAGCACTTCATGGCAGAGATATAACAACTGACGCTAAGTTAGCCTTAGATAAAGACGGAAACTTTCTTGCATTGGAGGCGGACTTAACAGCTAATATGGGGGCGTATCTCTCGGCTGGCGGGCCTAACGCCTCAACTAATGCGGCCTCCACCGCAATGGGAGGAGTTTATAATATCCCATATGTTTTTATGAGCTCTAAAGGAGTTTTTACAAATACAACACCAGTTGATGCATATCGGGGTGCAGGGAAGCCGGAAGCCAATTTTATAATTGAAAGACTTATTGATATTGCTGCCTCTCAATTTAACTTTGATCCTGTTGAGCTGAGGTTGAAAAACATCATTTCAACCCTGCCGCATAATACTGCCTTTGGGTTACAAATTGACTCTGGGAAGTTCAAAGAAAATATTGAGAGAGCTTCTAATTATATTGACTATAAAGGTTTTTTTAAACGCCGAGAAGCTTCGCGAAAAAGAGGATTTTTGAGAGGAATAGGTTTTGGTTGCTTTTTAGAAACCTCAAGAGGTTTTCCCGTGGAGGGGGCGGAAATCCAGTTTGCTGAAAGTGGGAGAATTGAGCTGCGGGTCGGTACGGAGTCAAATGGCCAGGGACATGAGACGACCTATATAGATTTAGTATCAGAACGTTTGGGTGTGGAGGCTGATCTTTTTGACTACATTCAAGCGAATACTTTTGAAGTCCGGCTTGGGTCCGGACATGGTGGTGCCCGATCAATGCACATGGGCGCAGCTACAATGATACTTGCAGTGGAAGAGGTGATTGGTAAGGCAAAGGGTGTTGCAGCGGTGCTATTGCAAGCAGAGATCGATGAGTTATCTTTTAAAAATGGTTTATTTACGTCTGGTTCTGGAAATCGGTCTGTAACACTTAAGGAAGTAGCAATTGCTGCGAGAGATGATAGGATTGCCCCTCATTTAGAGGGGATGGGCCTGGATACTTTTACTAAAAGAGAAGATGCTCCTTTTACCTTCCCTAATGGTTGTCATGCTGCAGAAGTTGAAATTGACCCAGAAACGGGATCCGTGACTTTAATAAGATACATAATGTTTGACGACTACGGGTCTCTTGTAAACCCAGTTTTCACCGAGGGACAACTGCATGGAGGCGTCGCGCAGGGGATAGGTCAGGCTATCATGGAATTTGTGTCGTTTGATGAGAATACGGGCCAATTACTTTCTGGCTCACTAATGGACTACACACTTCCGCGTGCAGCAATGTTACCTAATTTTGAGGCAACGCTGGAGGGGGCTCCCACACAGGCTAATATTTTAGGCGTCAAAGGCGTTGGGCAAGCAGGTTGCATTGCAGCACCCCAGACTATTGTTCACGCGGTTTTGAACGCTCTATCGCCTTTAAAAATTATACATTTAGATATGCCGTTGACTAGTCAGAGCATTTGGCGCGCTATTTCGGCATCGCGAGCCTGACACATCCAGTTGAGCGAAATATGAAAATAAATCTGGATTTTTACTTAGTCTAACTCTAGACCGTCCATTCCCGAGTTCTTGCGCACACGAGAAATCATATCGCGTATCATTGGACCTATTGCTTCAGCGTCCTCAATTTGATCGATTTCCGCGCCACGACGCCATCCCTCGCAAACTGCAACTCTTCCATTCCCTGCTTGAATTACGCGCCCCGTGATATCGTGGGCTTCGGCACTAGATAAGTAAACGATCGTGGGGGATACCCATCGTGGATCTCTCCGTTCGATGTCTTCTTCCGTGTAGTCACGAAGGTTATCAGTCATTCTAGTATAAGCGGTAGGTGAGATTGCATTAACCGTAACACCTATACGAGCTAATTCTCTTGCGGCTATTATTGTAAAAGCTGCTATGCCTGCCTTGGCTGCACCATAATTTGTTTGGCCTATATTGCCGTATAGTCCTGAAGTTGAGCTGGTATTTATTATTCTCGCATTGACCTTTTCACCCCTATCTTTAGATAATTGACGCCAGTATGCTGCTGCATGACGTGATGGTGCAAATGTTCCCTTTAAGTGCACTTGTATAACAGCGTCCCATTCATCTTCAGTCATGTTAACAAGCATTCTATCGCGCAGTATGCCAGCGTTATTTACAACCACATCGATAGTACCAAAGGCATCTATTGTTTGATCAATCATCTTTTTGGCACCAGTCCATGAACTTACATCATCGCCATTAACAATGGCTTCGCCGCCTAGAGCTTTGATTTCGTCAACTACGGCCTGTGCCGGCGTAGTATCGGCCCCCGAGCCATCTACTCCTGCTCCGAGATCGTTTACGACGACCTTAGCACCGTGCTTAGCCAGACCCAGAGCATGTTCTCGTCCTACGCCGCGGGCGGCTCCCGTGACTACTGCTACTCTACCTTCACATAAGCGCGCCATTTACTACCTCCAAAAAATATTTTCTCGTTTATATTCAGATTAGACCTAGAAAAGCAAGTTCGAGAAGACCATCCGTTAAAAAATAGATAAGTGGTATCTCTAAATTATTGTCAAAAATTTAATGGTGAAACTTATGGGTTTTAGTTTTGACGGTTTACATTAATTGATAGATTGCTTTTATTCTCATAGTGCATGCGGCATATTCCAAGTTCCCAGCATGAGCTCCGAGAAAACTATTTTGTTGCTGGGTTAAATTATCTCGGTGAACATAAGATGAGTTGGGGAAAGAATGTCTGAACAAATACTCGATATGTCGGCTAAAAAAATAGCAGAAGGGGTGGGAAGTGGAAAACTAAGTGCTTCCGAAGTTGCATCAGCATTTATTGAAAGGATAGAGGAGGTAAATCCCGTTATAAATGCTATTTGCACTTTAAGTGATACGGTATTGGAAGAGGCTCGTGCCATAGATGAGCGGTTAGCCTCTGGAGGTAAGCCCCGTCCTCTTGAAGGTGTCCCTTTCTTAATAAAGGATATTTTGCAAACTAAGGGTGTTAGAACGACATTTGGCTCATTGTTATTAGAAAATGGTGTTCCAGACGAAGATACAATTTCCGTCGAAAGGTTAAAAGCAGCGGGGGGTATATTATTGGGCAAAACAAATACTCCCGAGTTTGCCCACGATATTAATACATCGAACAAAATATTTGGAACCACTAGGAACCCTTGGAATGTCAACGTTACAGCAGGAGGATC
>NZGS01000029.1 GCA_002690995.1 Rhodospirillaceae bacterium | reverse complement strand
TGGTCCAGAGCGCCTGAAATTAGTCTATGAAATTGATAAAATGCTGCAGGAAGACGCAGCCCGACCAATCATAGCAAATAACGTCCGTTATAATTGCTTTCAGCCTCACGTTAAAGGCTTTAAGACTATGACAAATAGCCTCTACAACGGATGGCGTTTCGAAGATATTTATCTTGATAAATAAGCCTTCTGTCATAGTAAAATAGATAACTGGGCTAATACCAAAAAGCATTGGCCCAGTGCTATTCTCAAGTTAAAAAGAATTAACGTTGAAGTAATATTTCTGAAGGAGTAGGTCGTGTCTGCCTATGTTATCCAGCGCGTTTTATTGATGTTCCTGACACTTTTGGGAATGTCAGTAATTATTTTTGTCCTGTTACGTTTAGTTCCTGGTAACATTGTGGATATAATGTTTGACTCGGCAGGTTTTGTTGACCCATCAGAAAAAGCCACTATTGAGAAAGAGCTTGGGCTTGATCTCCCTATCTACCAACAATATTTCGATTGGATAAGCGCACTACTTGTGGGTGACCTCGGTTTTTCCTTTGTATCAGAAATGCCCGCAATAGACGAAATAGGACCAAGAATTCCGATTACTGCGAAACTAGCGGCTTTGTCCTTATTCTTTTCAATTTTGTTTGGTCTACCATTGGGCGTTATCAGTGCGGTGCGTCAAAATACAGCACTAGACTACGTTTTGCGTGTAATAAGCTTGAGCGGCCTTTCTCTTCCCTCTTTTTGGTTGGCACTACTCATTCTTATGGCATGTGTTTCCTACATGGGCGCAATACCTATCTATACAGAAACGCCAGAAACCCTCTGGGATGAGTTACTGCTGTATCTTTTGCCTTCGGCTGCAGTGGGTTTCAGGGCTTCAGCCTTGATAATGCGATTGACCCGATCCTCTATGCTAGAAGTCATGCGGCAGGACTACATACGGACAGCAATGTCAAAAGGCGCAACTGAAAACGCTATCAATTATAAACATGCTCTCAGAAATGCTGTTTTACCAGTCACGACAATTATAGGTATTGAGGCGGCTTTTCTGATAGGGGGATTAATAATAACAGAAACGGTTTTTAATATTCCCGGAGTGGCACACTTCTTGGTGGAAGCAATATTAATGAGAGATTACCCCATCGTTCAAAGCCTGGTGATGTTCATTGCAATTATTGTCGTAGTTATTAATTTTTTAACCGATCTGGCCTACGCCATTCTAGATCCTCGCATCAGATATTCATAAATAAGGTTTGTCATGGTTTCAGCAGAGAATAAAATTGAAGACAGCAATACTAGGGTAACCCAACGCTCCGTTTGGTACAAAATTAAGCGGCTATGCCAACGTTATCCCCTAGGTGCTATCGGCTCTTTTATCGTTTTTATAGTCGTCTTTGCGGCTGTTTTTGCAGATGTTGTAGCGCCATACGACCCTACGCAGACTAACGCTAAAATGTCTTTGAGCGCACCTAGCGCGGCTATGCTTTTTGGAGGTGACATGATGGGCAGAGATGTCCTGAGTCGTATTATTCACGGCGCACGGATATCTCTTGCAGTAGGCATCGGCTCAACGGTTCTAGGCGGACTACTAGGAACAATAATAGGTTTGATGTGCGGTTATTTCTTAGGTTGGTTTGATTTAATTATTCAACGAATAATTGATATGATGCAAGCTCTCCCTCTTCTTGTTATGGCACTCGTTATGGCTGCATCCTTGGGGCCTTCCCTGGAAAACACGATCATAGCGATTTCGATACCATTAGTTCCACAAGTTGCGCGTGTAATCCGATCAAATGTCCTATCGTTGCGAGAGATGCCATTCGTAGAAGCAGCTCGTTCTGTCGGTATGAGTAACGGGCGCATCGCATTTAGACATATTCTTCCAAATACATTGGCTCCGTTGATTGTTTTAGGAACCGCTCAATTGGGATCGGCGATACTGACAGAGGCTTCTCTTTCATTTTTAGGCTTAGGTGTCCCCGAGCCCTACCCTTCATGGGGCCGTATGTTATCAGAGTCTGCCGCTGAGTATGTGCGTGTCGCCCCTTGGCTGGTAATCTTTCCAGGCATCGCCATCAGCGCTGCTGTTTTTGGAGCAAATTTGATGGGTGACGCAGTACGAGATTACCTTGACCCAAGAAATCAAGGCTAATGCTCAGAGCTAACTAAACTATCTAGTAACGATACTAGCGCCTCTTGCTTTTTGAATGTCGGCCCGACCAGCAGGAGGCGGCAGCAAAATCCCTTGTTTAAAAGCACGCCGTTTTCCCAAAGAATTTATCCATCTTGTTAAATGGTCCAGGTCGTCAATAGGTATCCTTGGCCACCGATATGTATGTACCCAGGCCCAAGTTGCAATATCAGCTATGCTCATCTCATCTGCCAGAAATTCTACCTTTTTTAAACGATTATTAAGCACTTCATATAAGCGCCTCGTCTCATTTTTATAACGAGTACGTGCAGCGGGCACATCTTCTGGAAAATAACGTTCAAAAACAACAGCCTGCCCCTGCATGGGTCCAATCCCCCCCATCTGAAACATTAACCATTGCATAACAAGACTTCTGCCTTTTGGATCCTTCGGCATAAGTTTTCCGGTCTTCTCTGCCAAATATAACAAAATAGCTCCAGACTCAAAAACTACAAAGTTATCTTCATCTCGGTCGATAATTACTGGAATTCGTCCATTTGGATTTAAGGCTAGAAATTCTTCGCTGTGCTGCTCACCCGCTGACAAATCGACATTATGCAAGATGTATGGAACTTGTAGTTCCTCGAGAGCAATCGTGATTTTCCAACCGTTGGGTGTAGCAGAGGTATATAATTCAATCACATTAATTCCCTAATAAATATCAAGATTACCAGCATTTTTTGGTGAGCCTAATCTTTAGAGGGCCCTCGCCATGCGTGCGAAAATTCTGCTTTTACGTCTTCGTTTCGGGCCAGTCCTTGTTCAGAAAGTTTAGAACGGATCAAAGCGAGGTGTTCTCTGCCAAATAAGCCGAGTGTCCGATCCCTTTGATGATCGTAAAATACATAATGTGGTGTCCCGACAAACCCGGTGGCATGTGCATCTTCCTTGTACGCAGACACTATTTGTTGGCCCTCTCCACCATCCATCATAAAAGCGTCAAAACCAGTCAAGTTGGCACCAACATCAACAAGAGCTTCTTTTAATTGAGTAATAGATTCCAGTTCAAATTCACGCCAGCCACTACCCCATCCCCTGAGACATACACTCATCATAAAGTTTATTTCTAATTTTTGGCGTTTTGCAAAAACGAACGCCCTGTGCGCAAGTTCCGCGTCTAAAAGCCTGTATGGGCTTCGGAGAGGCAATTGCTGCAACTTACAATATTCACGAGCTGCAGCATAAAACATACGCGCTTTCCTATCGCCATCAGCAGAGGGCGGTCTTCTTTTCTGATCTTTAGTGGTCGTACTTACCCTCATTTCTATGTAGCTAAGTGTATAGGGTCGAAAATCGATTTCCACTTTATAATCCTTTACCATCTGAAGCGTTGGTCGAACGGAGATGTACGCATGAGGTGATTTCATATCCAGGTAAACTATCAGCAAACTATCACCTTTGGAGCTCACAGCCTGCTGCCACCCAGCGGACTCACACATTATATTGGCAACTGCCGTCTTCAGGTTTTCGTCCATTACCATCCTTACCTTTTAATTTACACACTTGTTTGTTAGACAACTAATATCTCAAATGAAGCATCTCGCCGATGAAGTAATACTGCAAGCGCGAACGCCGAGTAATTGATTGATAATCAATACTATAACGGCACGCCACTACTTAAAATTAATTTTTTGGATCTACCCGCTTTTATGCCAATTGCGTTTGCAAATATTCACTCGCAGAAATTGCAGCTTTGGCTCCCTCACCAACTGATACAACAATCTGCTTATAAGGCACCGTTGTTACGTCTCCACATGCAAATATACCGGGTTCAGATGTGGCGCCTGCGTCATCAATTATAATCTCACCGTGTCTGTTTAGTTCGACTACTCCGTTAAGAAAATCGGTATTTGGTAAAAGACCAATCTGCACAAAAACTCCTAACACATCGATTTCTATTATTTCCTCAGTGTTACGATCTCTATACGCTAGCCCAGTCACATGCCCATCAGAAGATAGTATTTGGGTTGTTTCCGCATTGGTCGTAAAATGAATATTTTCTTTGTTTCTAGCTCTGTCTATCAGTACTTGATCTGCCTTTAGTTCAGGCAGGTATTCAAGCACCGTAACGGATTTAACTATATTAGCTAAGTCTATCGCTGCCTCGATGCCAGAGTTTCCTCCACCAACTACGGCTACATCTTTTCCTTTATAAAATGGACCCTCACAATGAGGACAATAAGCAACGCCATTTCCCATATTTTCTTCTTCTCCTGGCACCCCAAGCTTTCTCCATTGAGCGCCAGTTGCAATTATAACCGCGGTGCTTTCAATGATTTCTCCAGAATTTAATATAACAGACTTCTTATCCCCTGTTTTGACCGTAGAGACAGTTAGGTCCGTTCTCAATGTGATATCATAATATTGCAGATGCTCCGTCAGACAATTTGAAAGTTCTACACCCGTGGTACTTGGAATAGAAATAAAGTTTTCTATTCCAAGAGTGTCTTTTAACTGCCCACCCATAGTCTCAGCTACAATTGTAGTTTTAAACCCTTTGCGAGCTCCATAGATAGCTGCGCTTACTCCAGCTGGGCCGGCACCGATAACAACAAGATCCTGAAGCAAAAACTCTCTAGGTTTAACTTCTGTTACGCGTTTACGAAAACCTCCAAGTTTTTCAATTAACGTCGCTGAACTGGTACGCCCTTGCGAAAACGGTTCTCCATTTACATACACGCAAGGTACGCCCGTTATATTTCTCTCCGTAATTATCTCCTGAAACAAACCTCCGTCAATCATTTCCGCTTCTATATTTTCGTTCAATAGGGCGAATTGATTAATCATTTGTACTATGTCAGGACAGTTGTGACAGTTGAGACTAACAAATACTTCAAACCGAAGTTTTTCATTAACGCTTTTAATAATCTGTATATTACTGTCATCAAGCTTGGAAGGTAAGCCGCCACATTGCAAAATGGCTAGTATGAGAGAATTAAATTCATGACCACTCGGAATACCAGAAAAAGCTATTCCCGTGACGGCGCCCTCAGCTTCCAAACTAAAGCTAACAGGGCTTCGTAAAATATTGCTCATGTCGCGTTCTTCAACTGTAAGACGCTCTGAGCAACTGGCTACACCACTAAGAAATTTTTTTAAGTTATCTCTCTCTTCGTGGTCACCTGTATTTAAAATTAGAGAAACATTGTTCTGCATTCCTGCAGTATAGGCGCCAATTTGTTTTAATAAGTCTTCTGATAATTGCTCCTGAGACATTATTGTGTATCACAAATTGACTTTTTTGAACTTTAGCATCACTTAAATTTTTCCGACTAAATCCAGTGATGGCGCTAGTGTAGCTTCACCTTCTTTCCATTTCGCCGGACATACCTCATCCGGGTTATCTCTAACGTACTGAGCCGCTTTTACCTTCTGCAGCAAAGCTTCAGCATCACGACCAACTCCTTCGCAAGTTATCTCCATCACCTTGATCACGCCGTCTGGATCAATCACAAACGTTCCTCGCTCTGCACGACCTTCCCCCTCTCTCAGCACTTCAAAACTTCGTGATATAGAGAACGTGTTATCGCTTATCAGAGGATATTGAATTTTTCCTATGGTCTCGGAGTAGTCATACCAAGCTTTATGACAAAAATGACTGTCAGTAGAGATTCCATAGATATCGACGCCCATTTTCTGAAAATCGTTATAGTTATCTGCTAAATCCTCTAATTCTGTTGGGCAAACGTAAGTAAAGTCAGCGGGGTAAAAGAAGAAAACATTCCACTTACCTTTCAAATCCTCGCTGTCTACCGTAATGAAGTCATCGCTACCAGGTTGAAACGCTGTAGATCGGAAAGGGCTGATTTAAGTATTAATTTGTAACATTGAATAACCTTGTATCGTGTTGACCGTAATCAGATACGATAACAATAGCTACTCAGACGAACTACTGCAATTAATTATTAGTTGCAATCTAACACGTGTTCCCCAAAACGGTTGAACCTAACTGGAAAGTCTGTAAAACGGCTTATAGTTGGCACTATATTCGATACGGTTCGCTATGAAGACCTATCTACAAGCTAGCCTGAGTTATAAACTTTGTCTGAAGGTAAGCTTCAATCCCTTCTACTCCCCCCTCTTTCCCATAGCCGGACTCACCGATACCGCCAAATGGCGTTTCCGGCATAGCTAATCCGTGATGATTAATCGAGACCATACCGCTCGAAAGCGCACTTCCTATGGCTTCAGCTGTTTTATTTGAGTTGGTATACGCATAAGCGGCGAGCCCATATGGCAACCGGTTTGCTTCCTCAACCACATCATCAAAAGACTTGAAGCGAGTTATAGGCGCGACAGGGCCAAACGGCTCTTCATTCATAATTTTTGCATCTAGTGGCACGTTCGTTAAAACTGTCGGCTCATAAAAGTAGCCCTTATTGCCTTTTCTTTCGCCACCGGTTTCAATCTTGCCTCCGCGCTTTACCGCATCTTTCACAAATTCATCAATAGCCTCTAGACGCCGATCGTGCGCCAAAGGCCCCATTTTTGTTTCAGGCAACAGACCATCGCCGACTATTAGATTGTCTGATGCCTCTTTAAAGCCATCTACGAATTTGTCATAAACTGACTCGTGAACTAAGAAACGTGTGGGAGATATGCAAACCTGGCCCGCGTTACGATATTTATTCGAAGATAGTACATTTAATGCTACGTCTAAGTCAGCGTCTTCGAATACAATAGCTGGTGAATGCCCTCCTAACTCCATAGTAACAAGCTTCATATGCTCGCCGGCCTTTGCAGCCAACAACTTACCCACTGCCGTCGATCCTGTGAAAGTTACTTTTTTGATTATCGGATGTGGTATCAGATAATCTGATATTTCTGATGGCACACCATATACCAGGTTAAATACACCAGCAGGTAATCCCGCCTCTTCAAACACCTTTGCTAATTCCGCACAACACGCTGGTGCCTCTTCTGGGCCTTTTACGATGATAGAGCATCCAGCAGCAATCGCTGCAGGCACCTTTTGAAGTATCTGGTTTAATGGAAAGTTCCAGGGGGTAAAGGCGGCAACAGGTCCAACTGGTTCCTTCACTGTGAACTGGTAAATCCCATCCGCCCTTGCCGGTATCACACGCCCGTAGGTTCGGCGCCCCTCTTCTGCCATCCAGTCAATCCTATCGGCTCCAACGAGCGTTTCGCCTTTTGACTCAGCCAGAGGTTTACCCTGCTCTATCGTCATTATTTGAGCTATTATATCCGCGCGTTTTCTAAGTAAATCGGCAGCTTTCCTTAAAATTTTATATCGGTCAAAGGCACTGGTGTTTTTCCAGATTTTGAAAGCCTTGTCAGCTGCGTTCAATGCTTCATCTAGATCAGATGTCCCTGCACGTGCAACAGTTCCTATCACTTCTTCGTTAGCGGGATTGATAACATCAATTGTATCGCCTGAAGCTGCCGGCTGCCATCTGCCATCTATGTACAGATTGGTGTTTGGATATGATGTTGACATGATTGAGCGTCTCCTAATATGGACTTGATTGAACTTTTTATGTGATACGGAGCTTAATAGCGCTCGGATTAACGTTTTAATTATTTATTGAAAAGTTTTACTTATTGGTAGACCAACAGATGGACGTGCCTCAAGCTGACCTCGTATGACCTCGAATTCTAGATATTCATTTCGCAATTCTACGTACAACCCTACGTTTGACATCGTATTGCTAAGGTTTCGTGCTAATGGAAATGCCCTTCTAGCGGATGTCGCTGGCAACCAAGATAGCAATCTATTATATCCCCAATGAACTCTTACCGATTGAAAAAATGATACTACTGACAAAATATCCTTCTCCCCAGCGCCCACCACCCTACACTTTTCACATCTTATATCCATACCTCTGAACGCCGTCGAAGCCGTCAAAAGCATTAACTCGTCAAACATTGGAGCTCCGTCAAGGATACCCGCTGCGTCAAATGCCCGACCAAGAAAAGGTCTAGGGTCTTCAGCCTCGTTTACGGAGGCAACCCAATTTCGAATTACACACAGCAGAACATTTTCAGCCGTATTGAGCTTAGTTAAATGTAATTCCATTTCTGAATGCTTCACTTGAAAACCTACTTTATCATGCACGATATTGCGACTTATTCGCATTATCATTATCATGGATTTCAGAGGGTTACAATAGTTAGAATTGTTCTGCTTTTTTTATCTCTCAAAAGATCCTCAGCCAGACGCACTAGCGGGGTCACAAACCTATCGATCGGCTTGTATTTTGGAGAACAATTTCAATGCACAACGTTATAACGGGATTTCTATCCGTGACTTTCTTATTGTGGCTTAGTTAGTGGGATAGGTCTATTTTTACAAAACCTGATGACACTAGGTTACTTTTCAAGTGACCTACCCCCAGAACCTAAATTTTCTATGAATTGCTTTGCTAAATGTTTGAGTTAGCCCTTCATGCCAACTTTATCCGCGGCTGGGTGCAAACTAGCTGACGCGCTTGGCCGACTGTCGATCCGCGAGAACCATGCAGATACATTTTTTAAATCGGAACTGATCGTTTGCCCCACTCCCGCCGCAAAGTCTGTGCAACAATAAAGTACTAAGTCAGCTATCGTCACCCTGTCACCGCAAATGAAAGTTTTGCCATCCATTTGTTTGTCCAACCAAGCTAGTCCATCTTGGGCAACAGCTTTTAACCCGGACGCGGCCTCGGGCAAGCATCTCATTCTGTTTTCAAAAAGTTTTAAACCTTCGGAGAACCGAAAGCCATTATAGATATTTTCCGTTATCTTTTGCTCAATACGGCGATTCCACATCCTGGCTTCAGCTCGCTCAACCGCATTACTCCCAATAAGTGCCGGATCAGGATTGAGTTCTTCTAAATAATCACAAATTACAACTGTTTCTGCGATAACTGTACCGTCGTCTAATTCGAGGGCAGGCATTTGGCCTCCCGGATTTTTACTAACGTAGGCATCGCCTCGGTTTTCTGCGCCCATTAGGTCGTGTTCAACTGAATCGATAGTAATATTTTTCTCTGCTAAAAACATGCGCAACATTCGGGGGTTTGGTCCAAAAGAATTTAGAATCTTCATCTCATTACCTTTCTATTGCCAAGACGAATTAAAGAGTAACGTATTAGTTGGCTTTTGAGTTTTTACATTTGTGTTACCAGTCAATCTTTATCTAATTAATCAGTTCAACGGCCCCCTTCCATAAGCGATCAACCAATTCCCCAGCTGGTATACTCTGAGCCAGGCTACTGGACTGTCCTGCCCAAGCCTGCATGCCATCTACATTATTTTCTTTTGAAGCATTATCCCGCATTGCCTTTGTTAAATTTCTTTGAATTGGGTAAGGCGCTGGAATTGGCGCCTCATCAGAAACCGATGCAACTGCGTATTTGGTCCTTATACTTCTCCCTAACCGACCTGAAAAAGCTCTTGTTACAATTGTATCTTCAGGCTTTGTGCGTGCGATTGCATCAGCCCAAGGTTTCGATATAGCTGCTTCAGGACATCTCAAAAAGCCCGTTCCAATCTCAACTGCAGACGCCCCTAATGTAAGCGCAGCGGCAATACCCCGCGGGTCCGCGACTCCTCCTGAGGCGACAACAGGCACGTTTACAGCGTCGCAAATAGCAGGCACTAAAGAAAACAGTCCTATCATATTCATATCTGCATCCGATGCATTAAAAGCTCCCTTATGGCCTCCGGCTTCCATACCCTGAGCCACAATAACATCTGCTCCTGCTTTTTCAGCTGAAATTGCCTCGCTAACGGTCGTTACTTTGGCAAACCATTTAATATTCCTGTCTTTAAGAGCTTTAATAAAATCAGTTGGGTACAAACCCATGATTGAAGATACAACGCTTGGCCCTGCTTCCAGGAAGGCATCACATTGTTCTTGGAAGCCTATAAGGGGTATTTCTGCTGCACCCACTGGGATAGCAGGCCCCCACTTTTCCAAGAACTCACAGACACTCCTCTCCGCTTTATGATCTCTTTTCGGTTCTGGGTCAGGGATCCACGTATTTAATTGAAAAACACCGTTTGATTGTGAGCGCATATCTTTAACCCAAGACCGAATTTCTTTTGCTCCAAGAAAAAGGGCTCCACATGCTCCCATACCCCCTTTATTTGATATTGCGGCCGCTAGTTCAGGAGGTGTTGCGTTTGGCATCGGAGCAAGTAAAATTGGAATTTGGAGATTAAACTCATCAATAAAGTTTTCAGCTCGCGCAAGAGCTTTTGAAGGTTGTTTTTTTGGGTCATTCATGATGATCACTTTTGTTTATTTAAAAGATCAAACAAGGTGACCATAGAGCTCCCGGAAGGAGAAGTCGATGCAAATAGTAGACGCACAAATACATCTTTGGGCTACCGGCCTACCAAACAATAAAGCTCATATACAAGAGACCTCTTTTACTGCGAAACAAGCTATTGCACTTATGGATGAAGCCGGTGTTCATGCCGCCATAATTCATCCTCCAAGCTGGGATCCAAAATCACATGAATTGGCCCTCGCTGCAGTCAACGATTATCCAAACCGCTTTGCAATTATGGGTACACTGCCTTTAAACCGATCTATTTCAGAGAAAGAGATACCGTCCTGGAAAAATAATGTTGTACTCGGCTTGCGTTATACTCTCCTCGAAGAACAGTATCGTAGTTGGATAGCAGACGGTTCCTTAGATTGGCTGTGGCAAATAGCAGAGGAAGAAAAGATACCTATTTCTATGCTGGTGACAGATTCCCTCGTCGAACTGCAAAACATAGCAGAGCGATACCCAGAATTACGACTAACCATAGATCATCTCGGTGGACGGGGTGGCAACACGACACTCAAAGATAACGACGCAATGGAGCATATACCAAACCTTTTAAAACTCGCTAAATATCCAAACGTCGCCGTAAAGGCTACTGGGGCACCAGGATACTCTGGCGAAGCATATCCCTATCCGATTATGCAAGGTTATCTTGAGCAAATTTATGACGCGTTTGGACCACATCGAACATTTTGGGGGACTGATATTACTAAAATGCCATGTTCGTGGAAGGACTGCATAACAATGTTTACTGAGGAAGCACGATGGCTAGATGAAAATGACAGAGCGCTTGTCATGGGAGATGCCATCTGCGCATGGTGGGGCTGGGATAGAAGCAATACTCTTTAAAGATAATGGAAAGTTCATCATGGCACTTATTAATACAGAGAGATTACCCGTTGCGGTTATAATAGGCGCAACATCCAAATGGCAATCTGATGGTCGGAATACTCTACTTGCACACGGACATGCAGTTGAGGACAGTACGTTGCCCACAAGCGTGCGTTGGGGTGTTGGGGGTGCGATCGCGCAAAAGTTTGCTAAAGAGGGTTATTTTACAGTCCTGACAACTCGTAGAAGCTCAAACGCAAAAGCTTTGGAGACAGCTATCGTAAATGAAGGCGGGTCGTGCATAATCATAGAATTGGATCTGGCATCAGAGAAATCAATTTCAGCTGCGTTTAAGCAGATTTTTGAAAAAGCTGGTGAGCCGAGCGCACTTATTTATAATGCCGGATATTTGGAGGGGCGTGATTTACCACCGGAAAAAGAACTTCTTGAATTTATTGATGTCGAAATATTTGATACCGCTCAGCATATTGCCAGCCGTGGCCCTTTCTTAGTATGCAAGGAGGTACTACCAAGTATGCGACGCAGAGGCAGTGGCTCAATACTATTCTCAAACAACGCAAAATCTTTACGAGGAACAAAAAGAAAAACTGGGGAATCACTGTATTATCCGAGGGTAATGATGCGGACCCTCTCTCAGGTTTTAACTGAAGAATATTCGGAATTCGGAGTACATGTAGCTAATATTGTTATTGATGGATTAATTGACTCGCCCGGGACTAGAGCACTTGCTAAGGCCAAAGATAACCCCGATGCAATTATAAACCCGGAGAAAATCGCGGAGGCCTTTTTTTATTTACACAGTCAAGATCGGTCGTGCTGGACCCATGAACTCCAGCTGACGCCCTTTCCCACAAAACCAAGTTTCTAGACAATTTGTATTACATTTAACAGTTGGAAAGGTGTGCTTTTCAAGAATTGGTAGACAGAAAAAAGCCCAGGGAAACAGGGAACCCTGGGCCTTCTTTCTAAATGGTAAAAAAAGCTATATCAGCGGAATTCCGGATAAGCTTCCATGCCACATTCGGATTTATCAAGGCCATCCATTTCTTCTTCTTCCGAAGGCCTTAGTCCAAGGGTGAGTTTTATGGCGAACCATACGATTGCGCTTGTCACCACAACGAAAACACCAATTGAAATAATGCCAATCAACTGCGTTCCAAGTGATGCGTCGCCATTACTGAAGACGACAGCGATCGTTCCCCAAATGCCGGCCAAAAGATGAACTGGTATCGCACCGACAACATCATCAATTTTCAGCTTGTCCAGAAGGGGAACAGCAAGAACAACGATTATTCCGCCTACACCCCCAATAAGGATCGAGAGACCGGGTGTCGGCGCAAGAGGCTCTGCAGTGATGGCTACAAGACCACCCAGAGCCCCATTTAGGGCCATGGTTAGGTCGAGTTTTTTGTAGAGAATTTGCGTTAAAATTATCGCAGCTACAACACCTCCAGCAGCCGCTAGGTTGGTATTAATGTAGATCGACGATATGTCTCTGATATCGGCCGCCGTGCCCATTGCTAGTTGCGAACCGCCATTGAACCCAAACCATCCCAGCCATAGGATAAATGTCCCGAGAGTAGCGAGAGGAAGATTGGATCCGGGCATTGGATTAACTTGCCCATCCTCTCCATATTTGCCTTTTCGAGCACCAATTATAATAGCCCCGGTTAATGCGGCCCAACCGCCGACTGAATGGACAATTGTTGATCCCGCGAAGTCCGAAAAGCCCATTTCCGAAAGCCATCCACCGCCCCACGTCCAAGAGCCTTGTATTGGGTAGATAACGCCCGTTAAAACGACTATAAAAACTAGAAACGAGAATACCTTCACCCTCTCTGCGACAGTTCCTGACACTATTGACCCCGCAGCGGCGACAAAAACCATCTGGAAAAACCAATCTGAACCAGCGGAGTAAACGTTAGAGTCATCTGCTTTAAAACCATCAGCGGTAATGGACGGATCAGCTGCACTCCACGGACTTGGCGTTCCTATGTAACCAGCGTCTACGCCGCTATACATCAGATTGTATCCGATCAACCAGTACATGATCCCTGCAATAGAATACAAACCTATATTTTTAGAACACTGCATTGCCGTGTTTTTAGACCGGACAAGACCAGCCTCGAGCATGCAAAACCCAGCAGCCATCCACATAACGAGAAACCCGTGTATGAGGAACGACAGGGTGTTAAAAATGAAAGCGGTTTCCGCTGAAACAGCTGCAGACGCACTAGCAGTAACAGTTACTGTAGAAATGCCTGCAACTAAGCAAAACAGCCCGTAAATCCATATTTTTTTCATAGTTCAACTCCACTTAGAGTGCTTCTGTACCGGACTCGCCCGTTCGAATACGAACAGCCTGCCCTAGGTCAAGCACAAATATTTTCCCGTCACCTATCTGATCTGTGTTTGCCGCATCTCTGATACCTTCGACAACCTTGTCGGTCATATCTTTCGCTACTGCGACCTCTATTTTGATCTTTGGTAAAAATTCGACAGTGTATTCTGCACCTCTGTAAATTTCGGTTTTGCCTTTCTGCCGGCCAAAGCCTTTAACTTCGGTGACAGTCAAACCCTCTATGCCGAGGCCGGTCAGCGCTTCCCTCACCTCGTCAAGTTTGAAGGGTTTAATAATTGCTACGACAAGATTCATGTCTCCTCCAATACTAAGTGTTTAGCGAATAATCGCTAAATAACGTTGAAAACGATCAACGCCACATCTACATCTCAAGAACCATGCCAAATCCAAATAAAAGCAATTATTTATGTTTATCAATATTTTAAGGTGAGCATTTAAAATATTGCTCAAAGCACGCCAAAAACTATCTGATTATTTTTTAGGCAGAAAAAAAAGAATGCCTATTATTTCATCTGTAACTGCAAAATTTTATCAACTATGCTCTGAAAACTCATAGCGGAAACAGTTCAACTCTCGTCATTTCATTTAACTAGCCTCAAAGAAATATGAAAGAGACTTTATTTGCTTTCCGTTTTCATCAAAGTTAGTTGGTTTCAACCACTCCCGATGTGCAGATTTTACTCTTGGCCATTCGGTGTCAATTATTGAAAACCAGGCAGTATCTCTATTACGACCTCGATAGTGTGTGGCCTGCCTAAATATTCCCTCAAATTTAAACCCTAGACGTTCCGCAGCTCGTCTGGAAGGCGCGTTTAATGCATCACACTTCCACTCGTAACGCCGGTACCCAAGGTCAAACGCGTACTCCATTTTCAGAAACATAGCCTCTGTTGCAATTGTTGTACGCTGCATCAAAGATGAAAATTTGAGGTGTCCAACTTCAATGGAACCTTCTTTTGGGTTTATTCTTAGATACGAACCGAGCCCGACTGCTTCATCTGTCTTTCTGTCGACGTAAGTCAAAAACATCGGATCTTTTGATAGGCAGACAGACTGCAACCAAGTTTCATAGTCTGAATAATTATCAAACGGCCCATAACCTAAATAGGTCCAACCTGACTCATCAGAATCACTATTATTTGCCGTGAATAACTCGTTAGCGTGTTTCGTTGCGTCCAGCGGCTCAATGCGCGTATATTTTCCCAAAAGAGTTTTTTTATCAGGAATAATTGGTTCCTGCCATCCAACAGGAAGCTCTTCGCCGATAGCTTGCCCGAATTCATTGGTTCTTGTCATATATCAGTCTCTATTGGCAATGTCGTATCCATCGCCCACTCGCTCATAGAGTTGTCGTATATTTCTAAATGATCGAACCCAAGCTGATAAAGCACAAAAGCGGTCAACGTCGCTGCAATACCACCTCCACAATAGTTAATTATGCGATTATTCGATTTAATTCCTGCGTCATTGAGAATTGTTAATATCTCGCCTGGACTTTTCAGCGTTCCTCTACTTGAATTCAAGAGCGCATGAAACGGAATATTAATACTTCCTGGGATCCTTCCCGGCCTACCGTAACGCTTACTTTCCCCTTTAAAAATATCCGCCGTTAATGAATTGAGCAGCACACAATCCTTCCGCCCTAAAACTGACAGCACATTGTCTTTTTCAATGAAAAAGTCAGTATCAATTTGAGCATCAAATTCCGCAGGGTCAAATTTATTAATGCCGTATTCGGTGGCAAAACCAAGCCGGCGCCATTCATCAAGCCCTCCATCTAAAACACTCACCGATTGATAACCTACTGCGGCGAGCATCGCCCAAATTCTGGTTGCCCACTGCATTCCATTACTGGAATATAAAACAATATGGTGTGGTGACCCAACACCAAGCTTTTTAAAACTTTGTGCCAATAGCTCGAGTTCGGGCAAAGTCATGCCATAAGGACTATTGTTATCGGATAAATCTTTTTGGAGATCTAAATAGGCAGCAGTAGGAATATGTACTTTTTCATAATTCGGCAGACAACTTTTCACGTCATATGGCTTTGAGGGGTGATCGTCAGTGTAATCCAGAAATGTACTACAGTCGAAGATCCTTAAATTCGCATCGCCAAGTTTTTGATTCAGATTGTTACAACTTATAATCTTTTCAGGAAAGCGCCACTTTATATCCATTTGCACAAAGATCTCCTACTTCACAGTGCTCACTGAAAGTAAACCTTATATAACTTACTCATAAAATAGTAGCTTCAAATGAAAGAAGTATCTTGCTTTAAAATTTACGTTCTTAAGAAAAACAAACGGCGCTGATGACTCAGCCCGCGCCATGATGATGTTATAAATCAAACATAATTCCGCTATTTAACCAATAAAGCAAAACGGCGAAGACTGAAAGTCTTCGCCGCGTGCTCACTCAAATACAGAACTCAGGCTGCAATTAGAAACTATAACTATATTTCAACAAGCTGCCTAAAAGCTCTTTTTCTTCGTTCTCCTCGTCAGAACGCTTGTACCCAACTTCAACACTAAGTCCGAACGGGAAATTGTAGCCTGCCGATGTCTCAAAAACGTGACCATCATGATTTTCTTTTTCTTCGTCAGCCTCGTTATCAATCAGTGTGTAGGCAGCCCCAGCAAACCAATTTTTATAATTAAATCTAAGAGCGAGGTTATTGTAAGACCTATCGTGGCTTGACTCGCCATTCAGATTATTAATAGCCATATGCTCCGTGATAAGCCTTCCGTTAAGGTCTCTTGTGAAAATATATTTATAACCGACGGATACAGAATAACGGATCTCGTCCCTTGGGCTTTTCTCTGCTGCTGCCTGTACCGCGTGACCTATCCGATAAGATAATCCCTCTACAATATTATTAGTGAGCGAATAAAAATTAGATCCCTCTAAAGATATGGCATAAGAATTAAATCTTTGAGTGTTTGACGGACCCCCGTCTTCCTTGCTTGTATTTCCTCTTTGCCGCAAGACAGAATCTGATAGGAAGGTCGTATCGGCCATAAATGAACTAACTTCAAGACTATGTTTTCCAAAATCCTCTAGATCATGGCGCACTTTAAAACCTGCTCCTATACGCTCGCGGATCGCGTAGTGCTCTACAAGAGTAGAAATATACATTCCAGGAAAACTATGGTAGTCCACGCCAACGACGGGGTTAAATTTTCCTGCATAAGCTGAAAAATTCTCGGTGTCATAATTTAAAGTAACCGCTGCAATGAATATTGGATGATCCTCGAAAAACTTATCATCCTTGTCAGCTGGGTGGCCTTCCTCTGCATGCTCGTCCTCGTCATGGTGCTCGTCTTCGTCAAGATGCTCGTCTTCGTCATGCTCTTCACCACCGTGCCCATGGCCGTGGTGATCATGACCAGACGCCTCGCCTTCCAGCTTGATGTTAGCATTAATAGAAAAGCCACTTCTCGTTCTGTAGCCGAGCTCTAAATGTGAGTGGGAATATGACTCACTGAAACGCTTATCAAACCAATCCCCATCTAAGTGCGTATCACCTTGCACTTGAAGGTCCAGATGACCATAAAAGCCCACTCCGCCGTGACCGTGATGGTCGTGACCATGGGAGTCCTGAGCATATACAAATGAACTTAAACCAAAATACGCAGCCGCAGCTAATAAACTTCTTTGAATAATCATTGGAAACTCGTACTTGTGACTAAATGTTATAATATAACATAACACTAGCTTCTTCAGAAATACAACGTTATTTTTTCTTAATTACTTGAAGATAAATCGTCAAAAGCGTGAAAAGCGAAGCAGCCGAAGCCACGATTGTGGGTCCTGATGGAGTATCCAAAACAAACGAAAAATATATTCCCAGCCCAACAGATGTCACGCCAAAAAAGGACGCTATTATGGCCATTCCCTCTGGTGACCTTGCCAACTGACGCGCCGTCGCTGCAGGGATAATTAAAAGGGAAGAAATTAAAAGAATACCGACTGAGCGGATTGATACTGCAACAACTAACGTCATCAAAAACATTAGTAATAAGTTACACAAAAAAACGCGTATACCCTCAGCCTGCGCCAAATCTTCCTGAAGTGTCATAAGCACCAAAGATGACCAATTCATCAGGAGCATTATTATGACTATGGCACCGCCAATATAGATCCACCATAATTCTGGCCTTGTAACTGTGAGAATATCTCCAAAAAGAATTGAATATAGATCGATGCGTTGCCCCATAACGCTTATCGTCACCATCCCAAGAGAAAGTGCCGAGTGGGCTAATATGCCGAGCAGCGTATCGGTTGCCAGTACTTTTTTCTGCTGTAGCCACAGCAACAAAAGTGCAAAGACTGAACAAATTAGTATGATGCCTATGTTAACAGCAATCCCCACGGCAAACCCTAAAGCAACACCTAAAAGCGCGCTATGGGCGAGCGAGTCACCAAAGTAAGCCATCCTTCGCCAAACCACGAAGCAACCCATGACGCCCGTTATTACAGCAACCGCAAAACCTGCGAGAATAGCATTTACTAGAAATGGCTCAAGATTCATGGCTATGATTATCGTGATGCGCATGATCATGGCTATGTTGATAGGCAGCCATCATCGTCGCCATGTCGTTACCAAAAAGCGAAATAAATTCTGGGTCTTTTGCAACTATTTGGGGCTCACCAGAACAGCAAACATGATGAAATAAGCATATCACTTCTTTGGTCGACGCCATTACCAGGTGAAGATCGTGAGAAACCATCAATACACTGACTTTACGTTCTTTGTAGATTTTCTCAACCAATCTGTAGAAACCAAGTTGCCCTGATATATCTAAATTTTGAGCGGGCTCATCAAGTACTAAAAGGTGCGGATTATCCAAGAGACTTCGAGCAAGCAGTACACGCTGTCGCTCTCCGCCAGAAAGCTCGAAAAGAGCCTGATCTAGGATTTTTAAGATGCCCGTCTCTTGGGCGACCTCTTCAATTGCTGTTTTATCTGTTTTTCGTCTTAAAGTAAGAAAGCGTCTTACCGAAATCGGCATAGTATGTTCAGGCGCAAAGTTTTGCGGAACATATCCAACTCTCAAACCATTCATTTTCCGTATTTCACCAATGTCAGGCGCATAAAAGCCCATTAGACATTTTAACAGCATGGATTTTCCTGCACCATTCGGCCCTATCACCGTCAGAAAATCATGGTCTCCCACCACGACTGAAACGTTTTCTAAAATCTTGTTCCCTTGCCTTGAAACATTGATGTTGGACGCTTGTATTAAATTTACCATACGCTTTTTATTTAATCACACTGGCCGCATTGACCCAGCACTTCTAGCGTAACCTTTTTCGGTCGAAAGCTATTTTTACTCCACGCTAGTTCTATTGCGTCCGTCAACTCTGGGCTACAACACTCTTTTGCTTCGTTACAATCCGTACAAATTAGAAAATAGCATCCGTCGTGTTCACGCGGGTGAGAACAACCGATATAAGCATTTATGCTGTCCAACTTGTGTACAAGTCCTGTTTCTAGGAGAAAGTCTAATGCACGATATACAGTTGGCGGCTTTGCAGACCATGCTTTTCCTTTTAACTTCTCGAGTATGTCGTAAGCTTTTGTCGGGATATGACTTAGCCAAATTAACCTCAAGACCTCTCTTCGAAGTTCCGTAAAACGCAGGCCCTTTTCCTGACAGATTGACTCCGCTTCGCGCATCGCGCTCTCAATACAAACCTCATGATCTTGGCAATCAAGCATTGAAGCCTCCAACAGAAAGTAGGATTTAATATTGCATTATACTTAAATGTTATAATATAACAATTTTTAAAAGAAGTTATACTCAAACAGTTGTCAATTACTTGGGGAGAAAGTCAAGTGTTGTCTTTAATCAAACGGGCATTTGCCCTGTCGAGCGCTTTGTTTGTCCTTAATGCCCCTGCAATCGCAAACGAAACGACGGGTGTTGTCGTCACAATTAAACCGCTCCATTCTCTGGTAAGTGGCGTCATTGGAGACACTGGTAAAGCTGAGCTATTAGTTAAGGGATATGCGTCACCTCATGGATTTCAGCTTAAACCATCACAGGTTAAGTCATTGCAAGAGGCTACCATTGTATTTTCGATCCACGAAAGCCTAGAGACATTTCTACAACGTGCTTTGTCTAATGTACCAGGCGAAGTGAAACAAAGTTCAGTAGTAGAATCAGCAAGAATGAAATTACTTCCTGTCAGAGAGGGTGGGCCTTGGGAAGGGCATGACCACGGAGATCACGAAGAAAAGCACCAAAAGCATTCAGACCACAAAGATCACGCTGAACACAAAGGCCACGACGATCACAAAGGTCACGACGATCACGAAGACGGTGACGTGCATGTTTGGCTAACCCCCAAAAATGCCACAAAAATCGTAAAGGCAATCACAAGAGATCTAAGCAGGGTATTCCCACAAAACCGGAATGTATATAAGGCAAACGCGCGTAATTACATTAAAAAATTGGAAAAGTTAGATGCAGAAATAAAAACACGATTAAAAGATATTAAAACAAAGCCATTCATTTATTTCCACGACGCTTTCCAATATTTTGAAACAACTTATGGGTTAAATGGCGTGGGCACAATTAGTGTAGAACCAGATGAGTCGCCATCACCGAAAAGGTTTTCCGAGATGAGAAAAAAGATTGCAGAAACAAATGCTTCGTGCGTCTTCAAGGAGCCTCAATTTTCAGATAGAGTAGTGAAAGCAGTCGTTGACCAAACCTCGGCGCAAATCGGAACTTTGGACCCTCTGGGTGCGGAAATTGATAGCGGGCCCCAGATGTATTTTACGTTATTGAGCAATATAGCAAATAGCCTTCATTCTTGCCTTTCAAGATAGTGACCAAACTCTAAGGGCATAAGCTTAGTCCTGGTTGAGCGACCTTCGTCACAAAATGACTTAGGTCGCGTAATCAGGCTCCTCTTTGTCCAGGATACGTCGGATTTCCATGAAATGTCTCGAAGACTGGTCGTCTCTATCTCCTTGCATTTGCGCATGAGTATACTCCGCAACCTCTTGCGGAATTCTTTTAAGGGAACGGCCTGAGGACATAGCCGTAATCTGAGCCATGCAAGCTTTCTCTAAATAATATAAATCGTTAAAGGCATGAGCAACGGACGGCCCGACGACGATCACACCATGGTTCGCTAGAAATAGAATGCGCTTTTCACCCAAAGCTCTAGCAAGTCTGTCTCCCTCATCTTCATCGAGAGCTAGACCACCAAAATCATCCATATAAGCTATTTGACCAAAAAACTTTAACGCTGATTGAACAACAGGTTCTAAACGCCCCCCCTCAATCATGGTTACCGCTGTCGCGTATCGCATATGCGTATGCAGAATACATTTAGCTTGCGGACAGGCCATGTGTATTCTTGAATGAATAAAAAAAGCTGTTCGTTCAGGCGGTTCTGAATCATTTACAGGCCTACCACTTTCATCTACCTCGACTAACTCACTGGCACGCAGTTGAGACCAATGCCTTCTATTAGGGTTTAACAGAAAACGAAAAGGCTTGTCTGAAGTCATTAAACTGAAGTGGTTATCTACCCCCTCGTGTAAGTCGAGCCTCGCAGCCATTCTAAGCGCGGCTGTTAGATTAATATTGTTTTCCCATGCAGCATTCATCGTATTTTTCTCGAAGTCATCTGTGTTTGCATTACCTTATTTCAGAGAATAAAGTTCTATTTTCAAAACTTTAATCTACATTGAGGCATAAAAACTTACTTATCTAATAAATTTGATAGAAGTTTCCTTAACTCTTGCAGCTCATCAACAATCGACCTTAAAGCAGCCTTCTCTTGAGAGCTCGTGGTACTATTTTGAGGTCGCTTTTGCTCGTTAGATTCATTTGCTGTCACCACGCCTGATTGAACCGTATTTTTTAGACCACCTTCTTTTAGCAGCCTCTGGACACCTTTGATTGTATAACCGTCATTATATAAAAGTTGCCTTATTTGACGAAGTAAAGAGACATCTTCCGGTCTGTAGTATCTTCGCCCACCGCCACGCTTTAAAGGTTTAATTTGGGGGAATTTTGTCTCCCAAAACCTCAAAACATGCGGAGGAACCTCGAGATCGCTGGAGACTTCCGAGATTGTTCTAAACGCCCCAGGTGACTTACCACCACGCCGCGAACCTGTTAGGTTATCGGTTCCAAACGCCATTAAAACTCCCAGTACTATTTATTTACTTATCTTGAGGGGAATTAATTCTACTTTTAAGCACGTGTGAAGGTTTAAAAATAACTACCCGACGAGGAGTAATTGGCACCTCCACCCCGGTTTTTGGGTTCCTGCCAATACGCTCTGACTTGTTCCGAATGGTAAAACTGCCGAATGATGAAATTTTAACTGACTCTCCGCGAATTAAAGCATTCGACATCTCTCCAAGAACGGTCTCCACTAATTCGGCTGATTCGTTTCGCGAAAGGCCAACCTCTTCATAAACAGCTTCCGTTAATTCCGCCCTAGTCAGCGTATCTTCTGCCATGCTTACTCCACTTTTGCCACCATATTAAAGTAACGTCTTAGGATTAGTCCGTCAAATACTGATTAATATAGATTAATTTCATTTAGTCGACATGACTTTTAAGATATTATTTTGGATACCCCATTCGCACGAGCCCAGCCCCCCAGGCTAAGCCACCTCCTATAGCTTCAACGAGCACCAAGTCTCCGTCTACTATTCGACCATCTGATACCCCTTCCGTAAGCGCTAGAGGAACTGATGCCGCGGACGTATTAGCATGACGGTCAATGGAACAAATAACTTTTTCCATGGGCATGTTGAGTTTTTTAGCCATGCTTTCAATAATTCTTTTATTTGCCTGATGAGGTACGAGCCAATCGATGTCATTGCTCGATAGATTATTTGCGACTAGAGCTTCGTTTATGACCGAACCTAATTTCGATACAGCGTGCCTAAAAACTTCTTTTCCTGACATTCTCACATGACCAGTTTGCGAATTCATAGATGGACCACCATCTACATAAAGTATATCTCTATGACGACCATCGGAATGAAGATGGGTCGATAGAACACCAAACTGCTTCGCGGCTGGTTCAATTTCATAGGAATCTAGAATAATTGCACCAGCACCGTCACCAAACAGGACACAAGTCCCTCTATCAGACCAATCTAGCAGGCGAGTAAAAGTCTCTGCCCCTATTACAAGAGCTCTACGTGATTGTCCTGCCCGCAACAGGTTATCTGCAACAGACATTGCATATACAAAACCGGCGCAAACCGCTTGAATATCAAAAGCAGCCCCGCTAGTTATCCCCAGATCCGCCTGCACTTTTGTGGCAGTTGCAGGAAAGGTCCGATCTGGTGTTGTGGTGGCAACGATTATTAGGTCGATATCATTAGCTGCTATATTTGCTCCAGTTAAGGCTCGATCTGCGGCTTTGACTGCAAGGTCAGAGGTAAGTTCACCATCTGCAACCACGTGTCGCTTTTCTATACCCGTCCTTTGCTTGATCCAATCATCGGATGTATCAACAAGTTTAGCTAACTCGTTGTTATCAATAACACGGTCAGGTAGATAAGCTCCGCAACCCGCCAAGATCGACCTAGTACTCATTACCCATCACCTGTGCCACCCAACCTATCCGAAGTCTCCCCCTCCGCATGTAAAATGCGCAATTCGTCCTTTACTTTATCTAGAAAACCGTATTTGGACATGTCTGCCGCCACTCCAATAGCATTGGCAAACCCAAGAGAGTCAGTACTACCATGACTCTTAACAGCTATTCCGTTAAGGCCTAAAAAAACAGCACCATTATATTTTCTTGGATCCATGCGTTCTCTCACCTGATTGATCGCTGTTTTTGACAATACGTAACCAATCTTTGAGTAAATACTAGACCCAAATGCCTCCTTTAGAAAAAACGTGAACATCCTAGAGGTACCTTCTGCCGCCTTTAAAGCTATGTTGCCGGAAAAACCATCGGTAACGATTACATCTACCGTACCTGCTGTTATATCATCGCCCTCAACAAACCCTATAAACTCCATAGGCAGGTCTATTTGCCTGAGGATAGCGGCGGCCTCCCTTAATTCCTCATGACCCTTTTGTTCTTCCGACCCAACGTTTAACAAACCAACCGTTGGACGTTTTAGGTTCAAAACTAGTCTGGCAAATATTTGTCCCATGACAGCAAACTGGACCAAGTTACCTGAGTCGCATTCAATGTTAGCACCAAGGTCTAGCATGCAACTCTCACCTTTTAATGTTGGAAAAAAGCTTGCAATTGCTGGCCTATCAATGCCGGGGCACATCCTTAATCCTAGCTTGGACATAACCATCAAAGCTCCTGTGTTACCAGCCGAAACAACTCCATGCGCTTCTTGATTTGCCACTAAGTCGATTGCAAGTCGCATACTAGAGTCTTTTCCGCTTCTAAGAGCTACTGACGGCTTCTCCGAATCTTCCACTTTTTTATCCGTATGTATTAACGAGCAATTTGAACTTTGTAGGTATTTACTCTCCCCTATTAGAGGTTCTAAAAGCTTTTCATCTCCTACTATTTTAAAAATGAGAGCAGGCATCCTTTCAACAGCTATATCTGCACCTCGGACCACCATAGCAGGTGCGTTATCACCTCCCATAGCATCAAGAGCTATTATCGTTTCTGGAGCCATATCTTCTTGAAACCATTCAGATTAAAAAACTATTCGGCAACGATTATAGTCAGATAAATCAGTAACCGTAACCCATTTAAGAAGAAATAAAATACGATGACCAAAAATATAATAAAAAGTCTCGCTAACGGCGAGTTTTAGCACCTACCTTTTTTATTTAATAATGAAGCTAAATTGGAAAAAGGCCTATCTTGCGCCTCTGTGGGTTGTTCGCTTATTTCTTCCTGGTATTCTATATCCTGGAAATCGTAACAAATATCATCTAACAACAAGGAAAGATTTTGTAAGGAAATTTCGCCCAAATCTATTGTGTCATTTGTATAAAACTCGGTTACATTATCCTCTTCGCTTGCAAGAACTTCTAATCGATCCCCAGGAACGTTCAACTGGATGATTTCTTGAAATCCGTCGTTAACAAAAAAATCTTCCGATTCATTTGAGTTTTCGACGGCCTTACAAATCTCAGCATTTATGTTCCCGTTAACAAGGAACAAATTATTACCTTTTTGAGAAATGAGTATTTCAACTTCTAAATTATTTAAGGCTTTGAGGCCGAGCCGTGCAGCTATTGGCTTCTTCTGGCTTTTGCTCGCTTTTAAAAAAAAATTTTCTTTTGAATTTTGGCAACTAACTTTTGGTTTCCAAAGAAAAGGCATTTCGCTTTTGTGTTGCTTCATAGTAGAACCGTGCCACATATTTCTAAATTGCTTGAGTGAAACTAAAATTTGCATCGAGGATATCTTCCTTTGATATTGATGCTAAATTCTCTATCGTTCCTTTTGAGTATTTTATTAATCGCCTAATTTGCTGCAAATGGGGTAGGTCACCCCGGTATATATTCCGAATAATGGCAGCTTGAATATCGCTATATTCAGCACTAAACGCCTTATCGTAAGCATCTATCCGACCTAACAATGCTTTACCCATATCTTTAACACGCTTTCCCACAGAAAGGTCTCCTACCCCCATTTCACGCAAGGATTGATCCATATCAACGAACATTGTATCAAACAAAGATTGGGAAAAATCTGCAGCTATTTTCTCTTCATTCTTTAGACGAGAGAAAATGAAGAACATATGCAGACCTAATACGTCAAACCTGCCATCAATATTATCCGGAATTGATAATTCTGCATAAAAAGTCGGTTTCCTAGATTGGTCAACTACAATCCCGTAAACCTTATCTACATTACTCAAAGAATTATCACGCTTCAAGAAACTGAACATTTCTAATCCATAATAGAAAATTTTGTCACTACTATATTTAATTATATTTTTCGAGTCTTTCTTCAACTATTCCTAAAAAGTTGCTAACCTGTGGATCCTTAAAATAATCTGTTTAAAATCTTTTGGATCAGAAAATGCCGTTTTGGAAAAAGCCATCCTCTACCATATTTGTGTTTGCAAGCCTGTTGGTTAGCTGCACCCAGCCGATCGAGGTTCATGGAAATAGGATTTCGTTAAAAGCCTTAAATATCATAGAACCCGGGAAAACAACGGAACAACAAGTCTTAGAACGACTAGGCAAGCCTGTTATAACGCAAGATTACGGACCCAAAAGCTGGATCTACATAGAAAGCAAAAGCCAAGACACCGTTCTCTCGGGAAAAAAATTTTTAAATCGAACGATCCTAAGAATTTCTTTCAGCAAGAAAGGTATAGCCACCACTGTCGACGTCATCCCTTATGACAAAGAGTATAACCCGAAGATTGCAACTCGTAAAACTCCAACAGCGGGTCAAGAAATTACAGTTTTTCAACAATTAATCGGAAACTTTGGTCGTTTTGAGAACAAAAACGACCAAAGTTTCTAGTTTTAATTGTGTCGTATTAATTGAGTCAAATAACCCTAAGCTGCCAATGCGGCAAGCAGCAATATAGCAACAATATTAATGATTTTAATCATAGGATTAACTGCGGGACCAGCTGTATCCTTATATGGATCGCCCACCGTATCTCCCGTTACAGCTGCCTTATGGGCATCTGAACCCTTTCCTCCATGATTCCCATCCTCAATATATTTTTTTGCATTATCCCATGCGCCTCCCCCTGCAGTCATAGAAATAGCTACAAAAATACCTGTCACTATCGTTCCAAGCAACATAGCACCTATTGAAGTAAATGCCGCGGCTTGACCGCCGATCCACATTATAACGAAATACATTACGATTGGAGCTAAAACCGGTAACAACGATGGAACTACCATTTCCTTGATAGCTGCTTTTGTCAGAAGATCTACAGCTCTGCCGTATTCCGGCTTTTCCGTTCCTTCCATTATACCGGGCTTTTCTCGAAACTGCCGCCTAACTTCTTCTACAACCGAGCCAGCGGCTCTCCCAACCGCTTGCATTCCCATTGAACCAAATAAATATGGCAACATACCTCCGATGAATAAACCTACCACCACGTAAGGGTCTTGCAGGGCGAACTTAACATCTAAGTTGGGAAAATAATATTTCAGATCCTCTGTATAAGCTGCAAAAAGAACAAGTGCTGCCAGGCCAGCCGACCCAATAGCATATCCCTTTGTAACAGCTTTTGTTGTATTACCCACGGCGTCTAAAGCATCAGTGGTTGTTCTTACTTCTTCGGGCAGATCCGACATTTCAGCAATACCACCAGCATTATCTGTTACCGGGCCGTAAGCGTCTAGCGCAACCACCATCCCAGCAAGAGCTAACATGGTAGTGGCTGCGATCCCTACTCCAAAGATGCCACCCCAGATGAATGATGCTAATATGCCCGCAGAAATTATTATTGCAGGAATGGCACATGCTTCCATAGATATAGCTAACCCTTGTATCACGTTGGTTCCATCACCAGTTTCTGATGACTTAGCAACCGTTCTAACTGGCCGGTACTCTGTAGATGTATAATATTCGGTGATCCAAACAAGCAAACCTGTAACGATCAAACCGACTAACGCGCAATAAAATAATTCGCGCCCAGAAGTTTCCAATCCATTAGACAAAGTAAATCCAGTTGAAAAACCCAGCATATTCCAAGTTACTATCCCGATTAATACTGCTGAGATGACCGCACTTGAGATAAATCCTTTGTAGAGCGCCCACATTATATTTTTATTTTGACCGAGCCTTACAAACCACGTGCCTACTACTGATGCAATTATACAAACTCCACATATAACAAGTGGATACATCATCATTACACTCAAAGTTTCGCCAGAGAAGAAAATAGCCGCAAGCAACATTGTAGCCACAACAGTTACAGCATAGGTCTCAAAAAGATCTGCGGCCATTCCCGCACAGTCACCAACGTTGTCTCCAACATTATCTGCTATAGAGGCTGCATTTCTGGGATCGTCCTCAGGAATACCGGCTTCAACTTTTCCAACCATATCTCCGCCAACGTCAGCCCCTTTTGTAAAAATCCCACCACCAAGCCGAGCAAATATCGATATCAACGAGGCTCCAAAGCTCAGCGCCACCAAAGCTTCCAGAATATGGCGAAGACCTTCTGTGGTTTTGGCATCAAACATCTCTAATAGGATCAGGTAGTAACCTGCCACTCCTAAGAGGCCTAGACCAACAACCAACATCCCTGTTACAGCTCCAGACTTAAAAGCTATATTTAGCGCTGGCTCCAAACCAACGGTAGCTGACTGAGCTGTACGCACATTTGCGCGGACTGAGACATTCATCCCAACATATCCAGCTA
>NZGS01000028.1 GCA_002690995.1 Rhodospirillaceae bacterium | reverse complement strand
TAATTTTTTTGGTTTTATTGGTTCATCAATATCACTATCAAGAAAATTTATAGAAATTGAAAGGTGATTTCCCGTGGCAAGAATATTAGACGGCAAGATCTTCGCTAAAAATTTAAGAGATGAATTGAAGGGTATCGTGTCCACTTTGCGAGAGGAATATGGCAACGTCCCGGGTCTCGCTGTAGTACTTGTTGGGGATAATCCAGCTAGCGAAGTATATGTTCGAAACAAAGGTATCCAAACCAAGGAATGCGGGATGCGTTCATATGAACATAAGCTGGCCAGCACCGTAGAGGAAGATGATCTTTTAAAAGTAATTAAACAACTAAATGACGACCCAGAAGTAGATGGGATCTTGGTCCAACTTCCCCTTCCCAATCATATAGATTCACAAAAAGTTCTTGATTCTATCGATCCTGAAAAGGATGTGGACGGGTTCCATATAATAAACGCAGGCCGCCTCGCCACAGGTGGTGACGCACTTGTGCCATGCACACCGCTAGGATGCCTTTTGTTATTAAAAGATCATTTTGATGAACTAACTGGAAAAAATGTAGTTGTGATCGGTCGCTCTAATATAGTTGGGAAACCCATGGCTGCCTTATTGTTGAGAGAAAGTTGCACGGTAACGATCGCTCATTCTAAAAGCAACAACCTCGAAGAAATTTGCCAAAGGGCCGATATACTTATTGCCGCGGTTGGAAAACCGGAAATAATTACGGAGGATTTTATTAAAAAAGGAGCGGTGGTTTTAGACGTTGGTATAAACCGCATCCCGGCACCGGAAAAAGGACCTGGTAAAATGAAGTTAGTCGGAGATGTAGCATTCCACGAAGCTAAAAATCAAGCAGAAGCAATCACTCCTGTGCCGGGAGGGATTGGCCCAATGACAATAGCCGTGCTACTAAGAAATACGATACAAGCAGCATGCCAACGCCGGGCGTGGAAATGTGATTTGTAAAAATCTAAAAAATCAGCAAAGCTCTTTTTATGAAAATATTTTTTTCCCCGAAAACACAAAACCACTCACCCAAGACCTTCATAAGTCGAGGTCACGTCATCGAAAGTCCAGAAAGAGCAGAGAGAGCCGATATATTGAGAACTGCCGCCAAGAATGCAGGACACACAATTACTGAAATTTTTTCAGAACATCATCATTCCGCTTTCGATATTCATGACGAGGCTTACATAAGTTTTCTCAAAAACGGCTGGCAGCAGTGGTCGATTTTGGACGGAAGCAGTGAGGAAATTATTCCTAACGTTCATCCAGGTAGAAACATGAACGCAAATCCAAGTGCAATTGTTTCAGCCGCTGGATACTTTCAGGCTGACACAGCTTGCCCCATCGGGGAAAAAACTTGGGAGGGAGCCAAAGCCTCGGCAGATACCGTGATAGCTGCAGCCTCTAATCTGCTTGATCGATATAAGAACAATGAACATGAGAACTTTGTTTACAGTCTTTGTCGTCCACCTGGACACCATGCTTATGCGGACCAGGCGGGAGGCTTTTGCTTCCTTAATAACTGTGCAATTGCCGCAAATTTCTTTTTAAAGCAGGGATTAACAAAGATTGCTATTCTTGATGTCGATGTTCATCACGGAAACGGCACGCAGGGTATTTTCTATGAACGTTCGGATGTATTAACTGTGTCTCTTCACGGCGATCCATCTGAATATTATCCGTTCTTTGCAGGTTATGAAGAAGAAGTCGGTCTTGCAACTGGCAAAAGCTTTAATATCAACTTCCCTCTCTCCAGAGGTACGGCTGATATTGAATATATGAGGGTCTTACAAAAAGCTCTAGGAAAAATAAAAGACTTTAAGCCTCAAATACTAATTATTGCACTTGGTTTAGATGCGTCAGAAGAAGACCCATTAGCCTTTTTAGCATTAACGACAAAAGGGTTTTTGGAGCTTGGTAAGGTAATCGCCAGTGCGAAGTTACCGACTATAATTGTGCAAGAGGGGGGATACATATCGCCTATCCTAGGTGACAATCTCACGGCCACTCTTAAGGGATTTGAAGACAATCGGTAAGCCTATTTACGGTGAACGCGTCAAATAAGTTGAAACTTTTCTAAGGGTAAATAAATAGAGCCCTCCTTCTTTGAAATGCTCTCGAAAAGTGTGAAGCTTTCAATCCGAAAAGGTCTTGTTTTAAACAGATTGTTAAATGCAATAAATCCTGCTGTGTCTTCTGGGCGCACATTTTTAAGTCTTGCTAGTGTTACGTGTGGGCTAAACTGACGTTTATCTCTTGGTATTCTATTTATCTGCAGACAATTTTTTATCTTACTATGCAGAGAAAAGAGGCTTGGCTCCTCTTCAATGCCAACCCAGATAGATTTGCTACGCCCCTTTGACGTGAAATGATTTATACCTCTCAACTTCATGCAAAATGCATGGGCAGCCAGACCACTTAGCAAATCTTCTAAATCTTCTAGTAAATTATTTGAAGCCTCTCCAATATAACTCAAGGTTAAATGCAAATTTTGGGGCGGCACCCATCTTGCTCCTCTTAGACCAGATTGTAGCTCTGTCAATTTCACCACTATATCACTCGGGAAATTGAGCGCGATAAAGAGTCTTTTCATATCCTAACTATCTGATTTCGATGCTTTAATTTTCAACAACAACTTTTTGACGTAAGGCTCAATCCTCATAATAATTTCGGCTATGCCCTCCCCTGTTGGGTGAATACCATCTAACTGATTAAGTTCTGGTACGCCAGCAACTCCGTCAAGGAAAAATGGATAAAAAACAACATCGAATTCTTGTGCTAGGTCTTGATATGTTTTGTTAAACTTAGAACCATATTCTCTGCCCAAATTGGGCGGTGCAAGCATACCAGCAAACAACACCGGTATATCTTTCAACTGAAGTCTGCCCAAGATCTTTGCTAAATTTGTTTTAGTTGTCGAAGGGTTAATACCTCTAAGTCCGTCATTAGCTCCTAATTCCAAGATTACAGCATCTGGATTGCTAGCCAGGGACCATTCGAGACGCGTGAGACCTCCGGCACTTGTGTCCCCCGATACACCTGCATTTATTAGCCTCACATTAAGCCCTTCGGTTTGCAGTTTCTTCTGTAGCAGCGTTGTAAAGTGCTCTTTTTCATCGAGTCCATAGCCCGCTATTAAAGAATCACCCAGAGCAAGAATTTTAATTTCTTTAGCTAGGCACCCCCAAGGGGTCAAAACATGCAATGAAACGAATCCCCCAAAGAAAAGAACTAAAAATATTTGTTTGATCTGCATCTAATTGGTC
Source organism: Rhodospirillaceae bacterium (assembly GCA_002690995.1). Taxonomy (GTDB): domain Bacteria; phylum Pseudomonadota; class Alphaproteobacteria; order Thalassobaculales; family Thalassobaculaceae. Next base: position 18,657 of record NZGS01000028.1, on the reverse strand, counting down.
CCATATCTTCTTGCGTCTGCTTCTACAAACTTATAAGTGATAATGGTAAAGACAAGCGAAGGAAAAATTTACGAAATGGCCTTTATAAACACTCCGAACATCCATCAAAAGGAGGGTGTTCCTCTGATCACTTTGGATAAAGTAAAGCTAGATCTTGAAAGCGGCGCTGGTAAAGTAAACATATTAAAGGGTATTAATTTAGAAATATGTGCAGGTGATAGTGTAAGCATAGTTGGCCCATCAGGCGCTGGTAAGACTTCACTTTTAATGGTAATCGCCGGAATCGAAGCAATCAGTTCTGGCAAAATTCTCATTTCAAATAACGATCTCACTAATCTTTCAGAAGATAAACTTGCTCGATTTAGACGAGATAACGTCGGTATTGTATTCCAGGCCTTTAGATTAATACCTAGTATGACGGCCTTAGAGAACGTAGCACTGCCACTTGAGATGGCTGGAGAGAAACATGCGTTTTCTCGAGCACGAAAAGGGCTCGAACTTGTCAATTTATTAGATCGAGAGACACATTACCCAGACCAATTATCAGGAGGTGAGCAGCAGCGCATAGCCATTGCACGTGCTTTTGTCAAAAAGCCCAAAATACTACTTGCTGATGAACCGACCGGTAACTTAGATGAAAAGACTGGCGAGGCGACCATAAATCTTCTTTTCGACCTTCAAGCTTCATATGGAGCTACACTTATACTCATTACACATGATCAGCATCTTGCAAAAAAATGTAGCCGTACCCTTTCTATGCTAGACGGCCTACTCTCAGAAAACTGACATAGAGAACTACCAATGTTTTATATTTTTCAAACTTGGCTGCCAATTTATGTGACGCTAGCTTTGCGAGAATTGAGACGTGATAAAGGTAACTTTAAGATATTTGCAGCATGTTTGGTACTTGGCGTTGCAACAATCACGGGCATTGGGTCAATTTCAGCAAGTTTATCGTCGGGAGTAGATAATAACGCGCGAAGTCTCCTAGGCGGCGACATATCGATTGAGCTTTCGCACCGTCCTCTTTCATCGGCAATTATAAATTTTCTACAACAAATAGGATCTATTTCCCAGTTAAATACCTTGCGGGCAATGGCACGCCCATCACAACGCGAAAAACGAACACTTGTTGAACTTAAATCTGTGGATAATTTTTATCCGCTGGTGGGCACACTTAGTCTGAAACCTAATATCAATCTCGACGCTGCTCTACGACCGACTGCAGGAAATTTCGGCGCAATTGTGGATAAGGCTTTATTACAGCGATTACATCTTAATATAGGGGACCAAATCCAAATTGGAGATACTTCTTTCGTTATTACAGCGGAGTTAGAGAGTGAACCCGACCGGATCATTCGTTTCACAACATTCGGCCCACGCGTTCTTATTCACTCTGAAGCACTCCAAAAAACTGGACTCCTCGTTGAGGGTAGCCTCATCAAATACATCTACAAAATTCGTCTGAAGGAGCGCGTCTCAGCCGACCAAATTATCAACAACCTCAATAGAAAATACCCATCCGTTGGTTGGAGAATACGAACAACCGACAACGCGGCACCTGGCTTCGATCGTTTTAATAATCAAGTTACCCAATTTTTAACGCTCATTGCCTTTACTACTCTAATCGTAGGCGGATTGGGTATTGGGAACTCTGCTAGAAATTATCTGGAACAACGCGTTTCTGCGATCGCGACATTAAAATGTTTGGGCGGCGACGACAAACTAGTATTCCAAATTTACTTTACTCAAATGCTAGTGGTGGGCGTTTTTTGTATTATAGTCGGCATCACCGTAGGAGCTTTGATACCTAAAGCAACGTCGGATTTGATATCAAAAGCAATACCGATTACGTTGCCCTCCACTATTTTCTTTAAACCTCTTGTTCTTGGATTTGTTTACGGATTTTTGATTACTTTTATTTTTACACTGTTGCCTTTAGCAAAAACGACGCGCACAAAACCAGGTTATTTATTCCGATCCTCCACAACGCGTAATATATCTAAAACCCCAACTAAGTTCTTGATTTGGGTTGTAGGAGCTTTCTTATGCTTAGCGCTAATATCCATCCTAAACAACAACGATCAAAGACTCACCTTTTTCTTTGTAATCGGCGTCGCTGTGCTGTTTTGTATGTTTTTGCTGGGCTCCAGTGCAACCAAATTCTTATGTTTTAAATTAACGCACTTAAAGCTAGGTTTTTTCCGGCTGGTACTATCGAACATCATTCGCCCAGGAAATCTAACAACTGGGATTATTTTATCCCTTGGCTGTGGTTTAACATTGTTACTGACAGTCGCTTTGGTAGAGGAAAATTTGAGTAGACGGCTTAGGAGCGATATACCGAAGGTAGCCCCTGCTTACTTTTTTATAGATATACAACCGCATCAAAATGACACCTTTATGCAATTAGTAGATACCTCGCCGGGCGTTACAAAGGTGGAGAAGACACCAATGACTAGAGGACGTGTGGTAGCCATTAATGGTACACCAACTAAAAATGTGAAGCCAAGGCAAGATATAGCCTGGGCTGTTAGAGGGGATAGAGGGTTAACATATGCCTCTAAAAAGCCAACAAACGCAAAAATAGTCTCAGGAAAATGGTGGCCAGACGACTACTCTGGGGAACCTCTTATTTCAATGGGAGCTAATGTCGCCCGTGGTCTCAATTTAGACATAGGGGATACTATCACATTCAATATTTTAGGAAGAGAGATCAAAGCAAAAATCGCAAATCTGCGTTATATCGATTGGTCCAATCTTCAGATGAATTTTGTTTTCATATTCTCACCAGGAACCCTGGAAGCAGCTCCCCATAGTATAGTAGCGGCCGTCTACGCATCGGGCATAGGTGTCGCCGAGAAAGTTCGTAATAAGGTGACAGATACATTGACTAATGTCTCTTCGATCAGTGTGAAAGACGCAATCAAAAATGCGCAAGACATCATCTCCACGGTTGGATTTACGATCAGGACCACCTCAGCTTTCACACTTATAAGCGGAATCCTAGTCCTAGCTAGTGCTCTTGCGACCCAACAGCAAAAACGACGATATGACGCAACAATTTATAAAGTACTTGGTATGTCGCGAATGCGGATACTTTTTTTGTATTTGAGTGAGTATTTTCTGCTTTCTTGCATTTCCGCTGTGCTCGCTACTGTTATATCGGTGGTAATAAGTTGGCTTATACTTACGAAAATTATGCGAAGTGATTTTCAAATAGACTTTAGTGTTATCGTATTCACGCTTGGAATAAGTTTATTCATTATGATCCTACTTGGCTTAGGAAGCACCTGGAGGTCCCTGTCCTTAAAAGCAGGGCGTGTGCTAGCTAGTTCCTAAACCAAGAACGAATTTTGGTTGAATTTTGCTAAGTAAAAGGAAAACTAGGTGTGGCGTTTTTGACACTTATCCCTATAATCCCAGGCCGCTGAAAAATTTGTTACAATGATAGAATTTGGAGATTACATGAGCAACGAAGTAAAAAAGGTGGTTCTTGCCTACTCCGGGGGGTTGGACACATCTATTATCCTTAAATGGCTCCAAGATAACTATGGTTGTGAAGTTGTGACATTTACAGCTAACCTTGGACAAGGGGAGGATATAGAGCCTGCTCGCGAAAAAGCAAAACTGCTAGGGATAAAGGAAATCTTCATAGAGGACCTGAGAGAAGAATTTGTTCGCGATTTTGTTTTTCCAATGTTCAGAGCCAATACAGTTTATGAAGGTACGTACCTTCTTGGAACATCCATTGCTCGACCGCTTATAGCTAAAAGACAGATTGAAATAGCAAAAATGACGGGCGCCGATGCTGTTGCCCACGGCGCAACCGGCAAAGGAAATGATCAGGTCCGCTTTGAACTTTGTTACTATGCATTAAATCCGCATATAAAAATTATAGCCCCCTGGCGCGAATGGGATTTCCAGGGGCGACAGGACTTAATTCAATACGCAGAGTCGCGACAAATTCCAATAGCAAAAGATAAGCGCGGAGAAGCTCCATTTTCTGTAGACGCCAATCTTCTACATGCATCAAGTGAAGGAAAAATTTTGGAAGATCCCTGGATTGAGGCAGAAGAGTTTATTTATTCGCGTACTATAGCTCCGGAAGATGCACCCGATAAACCAACTTATATCGAAATTGGTTTTGATAAGGGGGATGCAATCAGCATTAACGGCGCAGCTCTTAGCCCAGCCAACCTTCTATCGCAACTAAATCAATTGGGAAAAGAAAATGGTATAGGACGCCTTGATTTAGTAGAAAACCGGTTTGTTGGTATGAAAAACCGCGGTTTGTATGAAACGCCAGGTGGCACAATTTTACATGTCGCTCATCGCGCCATCGAAAGTTTAACTTTGGACCGAGGCATGGCACACTTAAAAGATGAGTTAATGCCTCGTTATGCTGAACTAATATATAATGGTTTTTGGTATTCACCTGAACGGGAGATGCTTCAATCAGCAATAGATTTTAGCCAAAGAAATGTCAATGGTACCGTTCGCTTAAAGTTATATAAGGGTAACACGATTGTTGTCGGGAGAAAGTCCGAGAAAAGTCTATATTCAGCAGATTATGTAACATTTGAGCAAGGAGCAGCTGATTATGATCATGCTGACGCCCATGGGTTTATTCGGCTCAACGCATTGCGATTACGTTTAAATAAAATGATGTTAGACGATGAAAAATAATCAGTTAATTTTAATCGTGAATATCAGTATGGAAAGTTTTTGAAATAATCCTCCATCCATCTGAGGTTTTCAATATTGTTAAATAGTCGGTGAAATAGTTTGGTGGGATAGCACAATTAACTACCGCCATTGCGGTTGATGGGCCAGATTTGTTTACCGAAACAATCTTATCATGCCGGGGTAAGCTCTGCGACAATGGAGATGGTCGATTCTTAATCATCTCAAAATAGAACGACCTTTCCCAATCGTCAATCTTTGTGCCATCTGATGAATAAAGATGCGCACTTTCATGGAAAACATTTTCAAACTTGTTCGTATCTCCTTCATAAAGACCGTCAAAATACTGTCCAAGCAAGCTAACGATCTCTTGGATATCGTTGTCATTAAAGTGCTTAACCATTTTTTTGCTCCTATTTCAAATCTCGAACCAAAGCTTCTCTATCTATAATATCACTACATCTAAAATTCCGCCCTCAAAAAAGCTAGAATAGCCCATATCTGACTATCTTTTAAAAGCATTTCAAAAGCGGGCATCTCATTTATATGGCCTGGCGGGGCAAAGGGTTGACCTCCATACTTCGTAATTTCAAAAAGCTCTCGATTTGAAAGCAGCGCTATATTGCCAGAAGCGTTCAATGGAGGCGCCGGTCGTTTCCCCTCAATATATGTTTTATCCCAGTGCGGTTGACCCTGGAGCTTGTCCCCGTGGCAAAACGCGCAATTTGCCTGATACAACTCTTTACCCAAGCTATTTTGAGCTTGGCTCGTTTTGTCTATAAAAACGAGTCTATCAACCTGTGATCTATCATAGTAAATTTTCGAAGCCGCCATAAATATTGCTATCAAGATGGATATTGTAACAAACCGGCCTTTAGAACCTAAACGGTCCCAGATTTGCCCCGATAACATTTCAGAATTAGAAGTTTCCTCTTTATCACCCTCGCTCTCTATTACAAGCTTTAAATTTCGCCGTGAGGTGCCTCTCCCACGTCCAGGACCCAGAAAGCGCCTTTTTCTTATTCTAGTTAGACTATTGCCTGAGCTCTTCTTGAACACAATAAATTCTAGCCTACCTAATTTAGCCGTAATTTGTTATCATGTGAATTTTACCTTTTGCCTCGGATTATATTCATTTTTCTTACCCCAGTTTTCTATAAACTCCTTTAATTCATTGTCGATTTTATCCGGCAGGGTAACTTGTAAACGAATGTATTGGTCACCAAGATTGCGTTCCTTCGATTTTGGTACACCCTTCCCTTTCAACCTTAAAATTGAACCGCTGTTCGAATTCGTTGGGACCTTTAAGGTAACATTCCCATAAATCGTTGGGACAATAATTGTCGCACCGGATATAGCTTCGCCTAGACTAATGGGAATGTCTATATGAATATCCTGGTTCTTCCGAACAAAATGTTCATGATCCTGAACAGTAATTTCTATGACGGCATCACCCTTTTTTGAACTTTTGTCTGCAACCCTTCCCTGACCCTTCAATCGTAATTTCATTCCAGATTCAGTTCCTGGTGGTATTGACATATTTACAACTTTTCCATCAGAAAGTGTGACGTGTTTTTTTATGCCTAGCGTGGCCTCGGTAAAAGGCAAGGTAAGTTTGTAATTTGTGTTTTTGGGCTTGTTATTTTCCTTCGCCGAGTTTTTTCTGTAACTGCCAGTTTCAGGACGCCCATGAATATCACCTCTAGCGTTTCGGAAAAAACTTGAAAATATATCGTTATTGGTTCCATCAAATTCATCAAAGCTAAAAGATTTACCAGTCTTTTGAGCGCCACCCCACTGGCCCCAAAAACCAGCTCCCGGCCTCTCTGCGCCAGAAGCCGGATCTAGTTGCCCACGGTCAAATTTCTTCTTTTTCTCAGGATTTGAAAGAATATCGTAGGCACCTGTTATGTTTTTAAACCGCTCCGCATTCCCGGGATTTAAATCTGGGTGATGCTTTTTTGCTAGTTTCCGATAAGCGCTTTTTATTTCAGCGGCACTCGCTTCTCTACCCAAACCTAGTGTTTTGTAGGGGTCAGTCATCTGTTGTACTTTTTAGCAACCGCATTTCAGTGAGTAATATTCTTTAAAATATAAAGAATATTATCTAACAATTTTCCAACTTCCATCCGGCTGTCTACACGCTGTCCCATATGCCTCAGCGGTTCGCCCCCCTATTGTGACGGTTTGTTGGAATTCCCTACAATAACGACCATTGTTATTTTTAAAGGCTGGTTTGGGCGTTACAGTTCCTCTGTTGCCTGTATCTGGATTTCGCCACGCCACTGCTGTTCCACTTTTACTAGTCTCCAACGCAGTTGTTGTGGTCTTCCGCATTGCAAGTCTATCTGCTCGATCTAATGACAATCCTATCTGGTTGCCTAAAAATGCACCCAACAAAGCGCCAGCCGCCCCAGCTGCAACTCTTCCAGAACCTTTTCCAAATTGGGAACCAGTAACAGCCCCAGCTACACCACCTAAAATTGTACCTACTCGCTGCTTTGTTCCCTCACCTTGAGTTGTTTGACAACCAACCAGCCCCACTATCAAAAGAAAAACTATAGCCAAACGCGAAAACATTCAAAGATTCCTTTTCAAAATTACTATCAGATCGACAAGTTATGTACCGTAGGCCACCACAGCATATCAAAAAATACCTATTAAAGGTATCCTTAAACCCCATTTTAATTTAGTTTTCCATTCTTATCTTATTGGCAGTCAATTCACCAGTATCAAGTGATCCGGGCTTATGTAAAGTTCGTAATTCTGGCAGTATATTAGGTAGATATGGAGAAGCACTTATGTTCGAGCCTTTAACCACGGACCCACTTGAACTTTTTACCGAATGGTACGAAAACGCAGAAAAGACTGAGATAAATGATCCTAATGCGATGTCTCTCGCGACCGTAGATAAAAGTGGATTGCCCTCCGTCAGAATGGTTTTGCTCAAGGGCTTCGATACAAATGGCTTCGTATTTTACACAAATTTAGAAAGTCGCAAAGCGAACGAGTTTAAGAGTAATCCTAACGTCGCTGTTTGCTTTCACTGGAAAAGCCTCCAAAGGCAAGTAAGGATAGAGGGACAAGTTTCTCAAGTTAGTGACGAAGAAGCTGATGAATACTTCAATAGTAGAGCGCGACTAAGCAGGATCGGCGCATGGGCATCTATGCAGTCACAGGTGCTAGAGTCCAGAGATTATCTGCTATCACGTCTCAACACTTTTGAAGAGAAATACAATGGAGAGACGATACCTCGACCAACACACTGGAGTGGTAACCGTATAAAAGCAAAGAGAATAGAATTTTGGCAAGATGGCGAATTTAGGTTACACGATCGATTTGTCTTCGAACGGCAATCTCTTGAGGATGCTTGGGCGAAAACAAGATTATACCCGTGAGCAGTATTGTAATTTATAGGTTGTAACAGGCGGTGGGAAACCAATAAAAAACGTTCTTTAATCACATCCAAAATTTGTATATTATGACGGAATGGCCAGCGATCCTAAAACCGTTATTTTGACTGGGGCAAGCCGCGGAATAGGACATTCCACGGTTAGTTTTTTTAGCAAAAAAAATTGGGAAGTTATAACCTGCTCCAGAGAACAGCCACCAGAAGAATGCCGCAGAGATCCTAATTGGTCACATCATATAACTGCAGACCTTGAGGATGGCGAAAGTCTCGATAATTTTGTCACCGAGGCTAAAGAGCTCCTCGCTGAAAAGCCACTACACGCCTTGGTCAACAACGCTGGGTGGTCTCCTAAATCACCGACACAAGAACGATTGGGATGTTTAAATGGCGATCTTGAGGCTTGGAGACGCGTATTTGAACTTAATTTTTTTGCTCCTCTAAAGCTTGCTAGGGGTTTTGCCGCATCTTTGCGGAAAGGTAATGGTTCTATTGTCAATATTACTTCGATAGCAGGACATGCCATCCATCCCTTTGCAGGGTCTGCCTATAGCACCTCCAAGGCAGCCTTGAGTTCTCTCACCAGGGAAATGGCCAATGAATTCGCTGATTTAGGGGTCAGAGTAAATTCAGTAGCACCCGGTGAAATTGAAACAGCTATGCTGTCACCTGATACCGAGGTACTTATCCCTCGGATCCCCCTCAATAGGCTAGGACAACCGAACGATATTGCCTCTACTATTTATTTTTTGTGTTCTGAAGACAGCACCTACATTACGGGCACAGAGATTTTTGTTACGGGTGGGCAGCACATACTTTGAAGGCATACGCAGATGTTAAAGAGTTTTGCAAAGTTATGTTTGGATTCTTATTCTTTGGTCACACCACTCTATTTTTTTGTTGACTAGAAAGAGATCTAATTCTATCGACTCCAACAGAAACCCTGTCAACCAAGCGGTTTGATTTTTTAGGTCTTCCAATCGCCTCTTCTCGTTATGATACATATCTCTAATGGCTAGAAGTTGATCTCGCCTTTCGTCATCATCCAAAATATCTATGAACCGCAATTTCAACGCAATTACAAGTTTGTTTAGTTCTGACCCTCCAGATTTAAGATTTGATCTGAGATACTCCTTGAGTTCTTGTAAACCTGCCGGACTCAACTGTAACAATGACGCATCACCTTTATCATTGTCATTGACCGTCTCGATGAGGCCTTCGAGTTTTAATAGTTCAATTGATGTGCCCATTAACTCAAGTGAAGGACCGACGATCCTGCTGATAAAGCTACGCACTTCATTCGCAATATCATCATAACTTCTTGCACGCTCAATCAAGGCTCCCAAAGCTGCCATTTTGATTGTCTCGCGTGGGATGAGGGAATTATCTCTGTACAAATCGAAACCCCAACAGTTTTAAAGATAATAGCCTAATTGCGAGTCATTCGCAACAACTGTTTTCTTATATTAATTCACTTCGTCAAGACGGAGAGATACCACGCAATCTTTCACTACGACGTCGCAGAAGTTCAACTGTTGCTAAAAGTAAAATACTAACAACTACGAGAATAGTAGCCACCGCCAGAATGGTTGGACTGATTTGTTCTCTTATACCTGCCCACATTTGTCTAGGAATCGTCCGTTGCTCAAAACCCGCCAAGAAAAATACTATTACAACCTCATCAAATGAGGTTATGAAAGCAAATAAAGCTCCCGAAATTACCCCTGGTAAAATCAATGGCATTTGAATTTTAAAGAACGTTTTTCTGCTATCCGCACCAAGACTTTGTGATGCACGGGTTAATGAATGATCGAAGCCAGTTAGAGTGGCAGTTACGGTTATTACCACAAAAGGCGTTCCTAGCACGGCATGTGCAAGGATTAAACCAGGCAGCGTTTGCGCTAATCCAATATTCGAATAAAAAAAGAACATTCCAGCTGCAGAAATTATAAGCGGTACAATCATGGGCGATATAAGCACTCCCATTACTGCAGATTTATACGGCATATGAGACTGACTTAGGCCCAACGCAGCGAGCGTGCCTAACAAAGTGGCTAAAAAAGTCGAACAAATCGCCACAATTATACTATTAGCCGCCGAGAATGCCCATTGGGGGTTCTTAGCAATATCAGCGTACCAACGAGTAGAATATGCCTCCGGTTCTAACGATATCATACCTTCGGTAAAGGTAAAATAGGGTTCTGAATTGAACGAAAGGGGAATAATTACCAAGATGGGTGCAATTAAAAAAATAAAAACAAAACCACAGAAAATTATGAAAGTGTAGTGTGTTATTTTTCCACCAACTCCTACATACGGAGGAAAAGCCATATTATTCAACCTAACTTCATTTTGTCTATGCCAATAATTTTATTATACAGCCAATAAAGAATTAAGACTGCAACTAAGAGAATAGTCCCTAATGCAGCAGCTAACCCCCAATTAAGCGAGGACTTCATGTGATACGCTATAAAATTACTTATGAGTTGCCCTGACCTTCCGCCCACAAGTGCTGGAGTAATATAGTAGCCGATCGATAAAATAAAGACCAGAAGACAGCCGGCACCAATGCCTGGTGTCGTTTGAGGCATATAAACTCTAACAAATGCTGTAAGCGGGCTAGCGCCCAACGATCTAGCCGCCCTCATATACGAAGGAGAGATGGTTTTCATAACTGAATAAAGAGGCAGAATCATAAACGGCAGTAGTATCTGGGTCATGGCCACTAAAGTACCAGTTTGATTGTATATCATCTGGATACGGCCATCTTCAGAAATTATATTCAATGCAACTAAAATATCATTAACAACACCATTCCTCTGGAGAAGAACAATCCAAGATGTGGTCCTGACAAGCAGCGATGTCCAAAATGGTAAGAGGACCATTATTAGAAGAAGATTGCTAATTCTTAAAGGGAGCGTCGCCAAAAGGAAAGAAACAGGATATGCCAAAATAAGACAGAAGATTGTTACTAAAACGCTTACCCAGATTGTCCTCAAAAAAATTTTTACATAAATACGTCTATCTTCGGACTGTAACCCTATTGTGCTATCTGCATTCACTTTCAGGTCTAAAGCTGCAAGATACTGAACGCCTGAGTATCTTTGGCCTATACGCTTAATGACTTTCCAGGTGACAACCTTCCCCCACCTTTTGTCGAACTGAATTAATGCCTTTTTATAATCATTTCCCTTGTATTTCCTTACTTTCCTAACAGTTTTATTTATCATGCTCCGCATGCCGCCTGACTCAAAATTAAGACGGGCAGCGATCTTGCCAACCTTGCTATTTTCTCTAGCTATCAATAGTTCTTTTGCAACCAGTGAAAACGTTTCCTGGTCTGGTAAATTAGCTCCGTCCCATTTTTGAAGTTTTTCAATTGTTAGCGGTAAGTTATTAGCTACAACAGGATTATCTATGCTCCTGAAAAGCATCTCGAATATTGGGAAAACGAAAGATATCAGTACAAAGAGTAAAAGTGGGGCTACTAGCAGGAAAGCTTTTGCACGCCGCCCTCTCTCAGCCTTGCGCAGACTATCCTTGAGAGGGGTGCCATCTGCAGTGAGAATACTTGTCAAGAGGACTACCTCACCAGCAATTAATTTTTCTTCGATATAGTAAAATAAAGGTAGGCCTTAAAGGCCTACCTTTATCTATCAGTTATTTTGCCAACCAAGCGTTGAACCTTTCATTTAGTTCGTCACCGTTGTCGGACCAAAACTCTGCATTTTCTAGAACAGCAGTCTTAAAATTATTTGGCGCAGTAGGCATATGCGGCATCATTTTAATTCCAGCTGTTGCATGGGTTGAAATAAGTTTAATAGAGGATTTACGTGTAGGCCCATAAGAAATCCATCGGGCCTGATTAGCAAGTTGTTCAGACGCAGTCGAAAACTGAACATACCGAAGCGCCTCTTTTAACCTTGGGGTTCCTTTGATAATCGCGTAAAGGTCAAAAGAAAATAGCTGTCGGTCCCACACAATCTCAAAATTCTTCTTTTCTGTCACCGCCGCATTAAAAATACGCCCATTATAGGCTGACGTCATTACTACCTCGCCATCAGCAAGCATTTGTGGAGGCTGAGCACCGGCTTCCCACCAAAGTACATCATTTTTTATTGTATCTAGCTTTTTAAAGGCCCGGTCTTGACCTGCCTTAGTTGCTAATACTTTGTAAACATCTTTGCCATCAACACCATCTGCCATCAATGCCCACTCTAGATTTACCTTCGGCACCTTGCGCATTCCCCTCTTTCCGGGAAATTTTTTCACATCAAAGAAGTCAGATATCGTTGTTGGTTTTTTTGATTTGTACTTGTCGGCATCATAAGCATAGATAGTTGACCAAACAATGGTTCCAACCGCACATTCTTGCAAAGCACCAGGTATAAAGTCTTTGGATGGCAGTGCCCCATTAAAGCCATTAGGCAGTGAACCAGCGGAAATTTTTTCAAACAATCCATCATCGCAACCCCGCGCCGCATCTGAGACTTCTAGATCTACCACATCCCATGTAATTTTTCCTGCTTCGACTTGAGCGCGAATTTCTGCCAATCCACCATTATAGTCTTCAGATTGAATTTTAGTGCCATACTTGGCCGTGTAAGGCTTATGGTATGCCTCGATTTGACTTTTGGTATAAGCACCACCCCATGAGACAACCGTCAGAGCATCCCCTGCATACGCAGAACTTGCACCCAGGGCTAACCCACCTGCTATGATTGCGCTCTTTATTATTGGGAGTTTCATTTTTATTCTCCTTAGTTAATCACTGTTGAATTCGATAGTCAGTTGTCCACGCTGTTCCAAAGTTTGTTGCAAATATTCTTTAGAAATTAGCGCATAGATATTTTCACAACTCGTTATAGGGAATGTTGTCTCTACATAGCATTAAGAGCTCTACAATCTGTTACCTGCCATCCAATCGCGACAACATCACCCTTGTTCAACGAATTACTCGTATGGTCATTAGGGATCTTAACGATAAAATCATCGTTTTTGCAAATATTCATTCTACATCTAATATGGTCGCCGAGGTATATTAACTCTAATACTTCCGCTTCAAAAATATTCATTTCAGTTCCAACTTTTGGATTAAGAATAATTCTCTCTGGACGCAATGACAGTGTAACACTGCTACCCTTCGCTTTTTCATGAACATTTGTTGCACCTATTAAGTTGTCTTCCACCATGACTAAGCAACTTGAACCTTTTGTCTCTTTTATCGTTCCTTTCAATCGATTATTTTCCCCTATAAACTCAGCCACAAAGGCATTTTCCGGTTGCTCGTATAGTTCATCTGGAGGAGCGAGCTGCTGAATTATCCCATCATTAAAAACTGCTATGCGATCTGACATCGTTAACGCTTCGGTTTGGTCATGTGTCACATAAACAACTGTCATTCCTAAATTTTCATGAATATGCTTAATTTCATATTGCATTTGTTCCCTTAAATTTTTATCCAACGCCCCCAAAGGTTCGTCCATAAGGACCAAATCTGGCTCAAACACCAATGCTCGCGCTAAAGCTACTCTCTGTTGCTGCCCGCCGGACAACTGCGCAGGTCGTCTAGATCCGAACTGCATTAACTCGACCATCTCTAATACTTTTTCAACTTTCGTTTTAACAGCATTGGCACTAAATTTTCTAACCTCTAGAGGAAAAGCAAGGTTCTCGTAGACTGACATATGTGGGAACAACGCATAATTTTGAAACACCATACCAATTCCACGTTTATGAGGCGGCACGTTATTCAATTCTATTCCCCCCAACATTACTTTGCCGTGTGTTGGAGTCTCAAACCCCGCTAACATCATTAGGCACGTTGTTTTTCCGGACCCGGAAGGCCCGAGAAGTGTCAAAAACTCACCTTTTTTTATCTTTAGGTTGAGATTCTTTATTACTAACTCAGTCCCGTCATAGGTTTTCTGCACATTTATAAATTCTACTAGAGTCTGATGGCTCATATTCATACCTTTAAACTCCTAGTCCTAAAAACAAACACGTATTCACCAGACATTAGTTGGCAGACTAAGCAAGCGGTGGACTAGTGTAAAGCTCAGGCAAACGGATTTAAGTGTAATTTCACTTTTTTGTTTTCTTTAAGCCCCTAAAACGTCTAGTTTATCTTGAAAGATTCTCAGTCTATAAAAATGTTTATTTTACAATGGAGATGCTGGTAAAACGTCAGACGTGTTCAGTAACCAAAAGACAAAGCATGCTCTTCCGACAGGGTCAACTCGGTCTGTACTTATTTCAAAAAGATATAAAATTAAAAGTTGTGCGTCTTTAGGATTTATACCTTTAGTGGTTTATAGTAGAGTTAAATGAGCTTTTAGATGATAAAATTTCTAAATTTATTACGTTCATCCTTGCAAAATGGGAATTTCATATGAATAGTTCAGTAGGAGTTATGTCTGGAAAACGTGGACTTGTTATGGGCGTAGCCAACGAACGGTCTATAGCGTGGGGGATAGCTAAAATGGCAGCAACTCATGGGGCTGAACTGGCGTTCACATACCAAGGAGAGGCTCTTCTAAAACGACTGTCACCACTTGCACAATCAGTTAATTCAGAGATGGTAATGCAGTGCGACGTCACTAAGGAACATAGTTTAGAAACAGTATTCAATACAATCAGAGAGAGTTGGGGAAAGATTGACTTTGTGGTCCACGCAATAGCGTATTCAGATAAGGATGAATTGAAAGGAGAGTACATCAATACTAGCCGAGACAACTTTCTACGCACACTGGACATCTCTTGTTTTTCCTTCACTTCAGTTGCAAAGTATTCTGCTGAACTTATGCCAGACGGGGGTAGCCTTTTAACACTTAGTTATTACGGGGCAGAACGGGTTATGCCACATTATAATGTTATGGGAGTAGCGAAAGCGGCTTTAGAGTCCAGCGTGCGTTATTTAGCCGTGGACCTCGGCGACCAAAAAATAAGAGTGAACGGACTTTCAGCCGGCCCCATGAAAACTCTAGCTGCATCAGGAATAGGCGACTTTAGATATATTTTAAAATGGAACGAATACAACTCACCATTAAAACGGAACGTTACTCTTGAAGATGTGGGTGGTGCCGCAATGTACCTGTTGAGCGATTTATCTAGCGGGGTATCTGGCGAGATACATCATGTAGATTGTGGATATAATATCGTAGGTATGAAAGCTGTCGATGCTCCAGACATCTCAGTAGTTTAATCAATAGTTTGGTTTAAATATGGCTAGTAATACCTTCGGTAATATTCTTCAGTTTAGCACTTGGGGTGAAAGCCATGGAGTTGCCATCGGAGGGGTTGTCGATGGTGTTCCGCCCTTAATACCGCTTGTTGAGGAAGATATTCAATATTACTTGGACAAACGGAAACCAGGGCAGTCTCGTTTCACCACCCAAAGAAAGGAACCAGATAAAATCAAAATTTTGTCTGGTGTATTTGAAAATAAAACCACAGGTACACCGATAAGCTTACTCATCGAAAACGAAGATCAGCGATCAAAAGATTATGGTGAAATAAAGGATCAGTTTCGTCCTGGGCACGCAGATTTCACCTATCAAAAAAAATATGGCATCCGTGATTACAGGGGGGGTGGTAGATCTTCCGCGCGAGAAACTGCTATGCGTGTGGCCGCTGGCGCTATTGCTAGGAAAGTCCTAGACCTAAAAATTGAAAACAAAATATCTATAAAAGGAGCGCTAGTCCAAATCGGCCCTCACAAAATAGATAGAAATAGTTGGGATTGGGATCAGGTAGATCAAAATCCTTTTTGGTCACCAGATAAAAATATGGCTTCGCATTGGGCAAATTTTTTAGATGAAGTCCGAAAAAAAGGTTCTTCAGCGGGAGCGGTCGTCGAAATTGTAGTTACAGGGGTTCCTGCTGGGCTGGGCGAACCTATATATGGGAAACTAGATAGTGATCTAGCTAGTGCCATGATGTCGATAAACGCAGTGAAGGGCGTAGAAATTGGAGATGGCTTTGATTTAGTATCAACACCCGGCGAGTTAGCTTCTGATGAAATTAGGATGTTAGATGGACAACCTGACTTTTTAACCAATAGGGCTGGCGGAATTTTAGGGGGAATATCAACCGGTCAACCCATTATTGTAAGGTTTGCCATAAAACCCACGAGTTCAATTCTTACCCCGAGGCGCTCAATAGATAGATTTGACAATGAGGTAGAAGTCCGAACGAAGGGGCGGCACGACCCATGTGTAGGTATACGAGCAGTACCCGTTGGTGAAGCAATGGCAGCATGCGTTATAGCTGACCACGTTCTCAGACATCAGGCGCAATGTCTATCGAATTCCACGCTTTAAGAAAAGATGCTTCGGCCAAAATAAGTTTCTTCTTTCGGTTGACTATAAAAAATAGAAGGAAAAAAGATGAGTAGTTTATTTGCCTGGCGTCTATTGTTTTCTCTGCTACTTTCATCGCTATTTGTTTATTACTCTTATACAAACTACTCCTTATCTCAAGAGAAAGAGGAAAAAGCGGAAGAAGAACTGGATGACTTAGCAAAAGAGCGACTAGAAAAAGACAAGGAGCAAAAGAAACGCGACAAGCAATTTAACGAAGAAAAGCTATATAAATTTATGGTGGGTAGAGATGTGCTCACGCTCCCACTGTTTTATATTTCACTATACGTTAAAGGAAAGTTAGTAGAGGGGAAACTGCGCGTAGCTATTCAAACAAAAAGTCCCGCAGCACGAAGGTCATTAAATCCAGAAAAAATGGCAATCAAAGGAATAATTTATCCACTCGCCGTACGAATGTGGGAAAAAGGTCGCCCTACTTCAGAAGATATTCGAAATTTTAAGATTGATGCAAAAGCGCAATTGAAAATTCGTTATGAAGAACTGGTCAAGGAAGTATACATTGAATCTATTCTATGACCTCAAACAAATACCTTCTATAGTTTCTCCGCCAATATAAAAAACTCTTTATTTCCTTCCCGCCCTGGTAATAAAGACTGCATACTCCCTTTGAACTTCCAATCTTTAAAATTCAAAAACCAACTTTCCATTTGTCTTAATAATTTTATCCGCAAATCAACATCGGTTAATACTCCCGTCTTTTTTAATTTTCCCGGCCCAACCTCAAATTGAGGCTTAAATAGACATAATAATTGTCCACCGGTTTTTGAAAGCGCCATACAAGGAAGGAGTACTTTCTTAACAGAAATAAAACTAACGTCACAGACGATGAGGTCTACAGGATTTAATATTATTCGATTATTCAGTGATCTAGCATCGGTGTTCTCCAGATTAACGACCCGCGGGTCCGATTTTACTTCGCCAGCTAACTGAAACCTTCCAACATCAACCGCATATACTTTCTGCACACCCCCCCGAAGTAAAACGTGAGTAAATCCTCCTGTTGAAGCTCCAATATCCAAGCAAATTTTATTTTTTAGCTCTATTTTAAAGTGTTCGATGGCTCCAACAAGTTTAAAGCCACCCCTCGAAACCCATTCTCTTGATAAGTTGATCACTTTTAGTTCTGATTTTGTAGAAACTAACCTATTTGCTTTTTTAGCAACTTCTTGGTCACAGATTACTTGACCCCTGATGATCAAATCCTTTGCATGCGTCCTCGACCTTACTAAACCGTTCAAAACTAAAAGTTGGTCAAGCCTTATTTTATCTTCATCTGTGATGGACAGATCCGTCAACGACTTAAACTTTTCTGGTCGAATACGATTAGCCATTATTTCTGTTTTTTTTAAGCTGAGGCTGAGCCACTCAATTCACTATTACCGAGAGTTTTAACAACAACGTCTATTATACTCGCCGAATCTAATTGCGCGATTTTATATTGTTCATCCGAAGAAGCATGATCAATAAACATATCTGGCAGCGTCATTGGACGAACTTTTATACCACCATCCAGCAAACCCTCAAGTGCGAGAAAATGCAAAACCTGACTCGAGAACCCACCGACAGAGCCTTCTTCAAGAATTATCAAGAGCTCATGGTCTTGAGCCATTTGCTTTATAAGCTCGGTATCGAGTGGTTTTGCAAACCGTGCATCTGCAACCGTGGTGCTCAACCCAAGAGCTGCCAATTGCTCCGCAGCCAACAGACAATCTTTCAACCGCGATCCTAAAGAGAGTATGGCAACAGTAGAACCTTTACGAAGCAACCGGCCCTTACCTATCGGCAAAGGCGTACCATGGTCTGGAAGCTCCACCCCCACACCCTCACCTCTGGGGTATCTAATAGCAGAAGGGGCGTCGTTTATATCTCTTGCCGTAGCTATCATATGCACTAATTCCGCTTCATCTGCAGCGGCCATAATAATAAATCCAGGAAGGCAACAGAGGTAAGCTAAATCAAAGGCTCCTGCATGCGTTGCACCATCTGCGCCCACTAAACCTGCTCTGTCAATTGCAAAACGGACAGGCAGCCCCTGGATTGCAACATCATGAACAACTTGGTCATAAGCCCTTTGAAGAAAAGTAGAGTAAATCGCTACGAAAGGCTTTAAACCCTCTGTCGCCAGGCCGGCCGCGAATGTTGCAGCATGCTGTTCCGCTATTCCAACGTCAAAGCTCCTCT